>NZ_JAIBNX010000191.1 GCF_026130045.1 Micromonospora sp. CPCC 205371 | reverse complement strand
CCGCCCGGGCGCGCCGGGGTCGGCGCCACGTCGGCCCAGGGCCGGCCGGGCACCCAGGTCAGCAGCCGCGCGACACGATCGCCGCCGTGCCGGTGCGGTGGGCCGGGACGAGGCGGGGAGCCGGCGGCGGGTCCGGCCGCGAACCGATATGCAGCAGCGCGGCATCCTGCAATGCCAGCTCGGCCTGGTCGGTATCCGGCGCGTGCAGCTTGAGCACGTAGCGCTCGCCCCCCGCCGCGGTCAGCCGGAAGTTCAGGTCCCGCTCCCCGGCAAGGACGTCGAACCGGCCGTCCAGCCCGTACAGCGCTTGCGTCAAAGCGACGAGGTTGTCGGTCACATCCCACCCCGATCTCGATAATTGGTCAAACGATCGCTCAAATTTCTGGGTGCTGTCAAGGCCGGGCGAGACCGCTCGGGGCGCTGCTACAGGCCCGGCGGCTTGCGTCGCGGCTCGATCGCGAGCTCGACCCGATCCAGCAGCATCTGCGTGTCCGGCAGCCTCACGTCAGCTGCGGTCAGCGTGCGGCCGTGCCGGCTGGCGCCCATCAGCGCCAGCCCCATGTCGGCGAAGCGCTCGCACAGCTGCGGGACGCTCAGTTGGCCGCGTGGGCGGTACCAGTGCGCGACGCCGTTGAGCATCTCCAGCAACGCCAGGCGGGCGACGTCGCCACGGTCGACGAAGCTACCGTCGGCGACTCCGGCGCGCAGCGTCGCGGTCCACACCGCCTCGTACGCGTCGCGGTGGCGCAGGATGTCGGTGCGATCCTTTCCGCTCAGCGCCCGGACCTCGCCGTCGGTCACCCGCGCCGCGCGTGGGTTGCGCGCGTGGAACACCACGTGCACGGTGATAAGAGCGGCCAGCCGCTCGGCCGGGTCGGTGCGGTCGCGGATCGCCTCCTCGCCGCCGGAGACCAGCATGCCCAGCGAGCGCCGCATGACCGCCAGCAGTAGCTCGTCTTTGGAGGAGGCGTAGTAGTACAGCGCGGAAACAGCAGCGCCGGCCGCGTCGGCGATGTCGCGGATGCCGGTGCCGTGGAAGCCGCGCTCGGAGAACAGCCAGGTCGCGGCGCGCAGCAGGTTGAGCTCGGTCTGCTCGGACCTGGCTCGTCGCTGCGAACCGGCCGTGATCCGGCCGCCCCGCATCAAACGGCCATTGTCGACTTGCTTTGCTGTGCTCATCGCCCACTGTCCCAGGTCAGGATGCTGGCGGGGTTGTCCACCGTCAGCATCGTGATGTCCGCGTCGCTGAAGCCCATCCGCCGCATCAACGGCAGAGCGTTGTCGATGATGTGTGTGTATCCCGGGCCACCGTATCGCCGCAGATACACCTTCTGGCAGATGTCCTGCGAGATCAGCAACCGGGGGCCGAACCCGGCGTCGAGGAGCATCCGTAGCCACTCGATGCGGGTGCGGTCGTTGGGCCGCCGCGCGTCCGGGTTGAAGGCGTAGTAGCTGGACTCCTGACCGAACAGGTCCAACTCCAGATAGCAGCCCGTGCCGGCGAGCGCGAGCAGGTCGTCGGCCTGCCAGAGCGTGCGGTCCACATGCGACATGATGGTCCGCTCCGGCCGGCCGCCGGCCGCCTCGACGGCGCGCATGGCCGCCAGTGGGGCCTGCGGGTGCCGGCCGGGATGGATCTGCAGCGGCGCGCCGGTCGCCACCTGGGCGCGGCAGGCGGCGCGGAGCACCTTCGCCTCGCCGGGGTGCACCGGCCAGGTCAGCCCGATCTCCCCGATCAGGCCCGCGCGGATGCCGCTGTCGCCGACACCGGCCAACAGATCGCGCAGGATCTCGTCGCGGAGGGCCTCCTCGGGCCGCTCCGCCAAGCCTGGTGGATGGTAGTCCTGGGTGTAATAGCCGCTACCCATCACGATATGGATGCCGGCGGCGCGGGCCACGGTGGCCAGTCCGGCCGGGTCGCGCCCCAGCCCGACCGGCGAGGAGTCAACCACCGTGCCGCCGCCCGCCGACCGGTAGAGCCGCAGCTCCTCGATCGCGTCGGACACCGACAGCAGCCGCAGATTGTCCATATTGAGCACCGTTCGGCGGATCCGGTCGTAGTTGTCGGGACGGACAGGCTCGGCGACAAGGGCCCGCACCGAGGCCGGAAACTCCAGCCACCCAGATCCCGTCGATGAGGCTACTTCGGCGACCGGCCGCGTCCCCCACGGTTGGATGACCGCGGACATGTCGGACAGGACGTGCTCGTGCGGCTGAGCGTGCCCGAGCGCGCTCGGGTCGATGTCGGCCAGCACGGTGCGCACCCGGCCCGCGGGCCGATCCGGAAAGTCCGCCATGCCGATATTCTATCGATCGTTTGGCCAAAAAAGCAGCGCCTGGGAACCACGGTGGATCTTTCTCCGACTATGACGGTGACCATTCATGCCCCACCCGAGTCCACGCAGGGAGCGACATGTCGAAGCAACGGCCGGTCGTCGTCGGCTTGGTCGCAGCCGTTCTTCTTGGCACCTCAGCATGCGCCGAGGCCACCACAAACCAGTCCGGGAGCACGGCCGCGGAGGCTACGTCCGCTGGATACCCGCTCACCATCAACAACTGCGGCGTGCCCGCAACGTTCACCAAGGCCCCCAGCCGGGTGGTCGTCATGAACGGTGCGTCGGTGGCCGAGGTCTCGACACTGCTCGCCCTCGGCCTCGGCGACAGGATCGTCGCCAACCAGCAGAGCTATGGCCGGTCCGAGGTGACCGGTCGCACCGAGGCCATCAAGGCGCTGCCCACCGGCGACGTCACGCGCAACGACGCCTACGACATCCCCCGTGAGGCCATGATCGGCCTGCGTCCCGACCTGGTGCTATCCACGACCTCCTATGGCTTCGACGCCAAGAACGGCTTCGCCACGCGCGAGCAGCTCAAGGCGGTCGGCGCAAACTCCTACGTCTCCCCGCAAGGCTGCGACCAGGACACCGCCAAGATGACCATCGCCGACAGCTACACGCTCCTGCGCGACCTGGGAAAGATCTTCAACGTCCGCGACCGGGCCGAGGAACTGATCGCCGCGTCCGAGCAGCGCATCGCGGCGATCTCCGCCAAGGTCGCGGACCGGAACAAGCCCAAGGTCATGATCCTGTTCTCCAACATGTCCATGGGCGGAAACGACTTCAGCTCCGTCGTCGCCAAGGGCATCTACAACGACATCCTTGCCAAGGCCGGCGGCAGCAACGCCTTCGAGTCCGCCTCCCAGACCTCGTTCGTCGACCTGAGCAAGGAGACGGTCGCCACCACGGACGTCGACGCCCTCGTCGTCATCGCCTACAACGACCCCGCCCCGGCCGCGTACGCGGAAAAGCTACTCGAGGAGTTCCCCCAGTGGCCAGCGGCCAGAAACAAGACCTACGTGACACTGTCCGACTCGATCTACCTCGGTCCCAGCAACGACATCGCGGTCGAGAGGGTCGCCCGGATGCTGCACCCGGACGCGTTTTGAGCCGCCCGCGACTGTGGGCCGGCACCTTCGGCCTGCTGGCCGTGCTGGCCGCCACCATGGTCGTGGCAATCAGTATCGGCGCGGTCAACATCCCCGTTGGTGACGTCTGGAGCGTCATCGTGCACCACGTCACCGGCCGGGGCGCCACCGGCGATCCCGCGCTGGACCAGATCGTCTGGGAGTTCCGCACCCCGCGGGTCGTCCTGGCGGCAGTCGTCGGTGCGGGACTGGCCGTGACCGGCGCGGTGCTGCAGACACTGGTCGCTAACCCGCTGGCCGATCCCATCGTGCTGGGCTTCTCGTACGGGGCCTCGCTCGGTGCGGTCCTCGTGATCACCGTGGGCGGCGCCGCATTGGGCGGGGTCGGCGTCTCGGGAACCGCCTTCCTTGGCGCGCTCGCGGCTGGCATCCTAGTCTTCGCGCTCGGCCAGCGGGCCGGACGGCTCGCCCCGACCCGGCTGGTGCTGGCCGGGGTCGCCGTCGGATACGTGCTGCTGTCCGCAACCAGCTTCGTCCAGCTCAAGGCCACCCCGACCGAGCTGCGCACCGTCATGTTCTGGATGCTGGGCAGCGTCGCCGGCGCCCAGTGGGACCAGATACCCACCGTCACCGTCGTTGTGATCGGCGGCACGGCCCTGGTGACTCTCTTCGGACGCCGGCTGAACGCCCTGCTCAGCGGCGACGAGGCAGCGACCGCGCTCGGCGTCGACGTCCACCGGCTGCGCGCCCTGCTGCTGGTGGTCAGCGCACTGCTCACCGGCACCGTCATCGCGGTCGCCGGCAGTATCGGCTTCGTCGGCCTGATGATCCCCCACCTCATCCGTCTCACAGTGGGCGCCGACCACCGCCGGCTGCTGCCCCTGACCGCGCTGCTCGGCGCCGTCTACCTGGTCCTGGTCGACCTGCTCTCCCGAACCGTCAACCGCCCCAACGAACTGCCACTGGGCATCCTCACCGCCTTGCTCGGCGCCCCCGTGTTCCTGTGGCTGCTGCGCCGCAACAAGAACCTGGACGCGGCATGAAGCTGACCGTGGATGGCCTGCACATCACCCTCGACCGCACCCCGATCCTGCGCGGCGTCAACCTCGATGTCCGCCCCGGTGGCATCGTCGGCCTGGTAGGTCCCAACGGCAGTGGCAAATCGACCCTGCTGCGCGCGGTCTACCGCTCCCTACGACCGGCCGGCGGCGTCGTCCGCGTCGGCGGAGACGACGTGTGGGCCCTGTCAGCGCGCGCCGCCGCCCGGCGCACGGCCGCGGTACTGCAGGACGCCAGCGGCAACATCAGCGGACTCTCAGTCGCCGAGATCGTCGCCCTGGGCCGCACACCACACCACGGACTCCTCGGCAGGGACGGGCCGGAGGATCGCCGCGCGGTTGACGAGGCGATCGACCGCTGCGGCGTGCGGCCCTTCGCCAACCGGGACCACACCTCCCTTTCCGGCGGAGAACGCCAACGCGTGCTGCTTGCCCGTGCCCTCGCCCAGCGACCCGACCTGCTCGTGCTGGACGAGCTGACCAACCACCTCGACATCCGAGCCCGCTTCGAACTGCTGGACCTGATCCGGGCGACCGGCATAACCACCCTGGCCGTGCTGCACGACCTCGACCTCGCCGCCCGGCTATGCGACCAGGTCATCGCCCTGCACTCCGGCACCGTGGTCGCCGCCGGACCCGTGCTCGAAGTACTCACACCCGACCTGCTGCGCACCGTCTTCGGCGTCCGCGCCCGTACCGACCGCCACCCCGACGGAGTCATCCGGATCACCTACGAAGCCCAGCCCCTCGCGGACGGCCAAGACAACGTTCCGTCTCCGTACTGAGGGTTCTGCGGGGCGTATCGACACTCGGCGAGGCCACCAACAGTCGTGGCGTCGGGTGCCGTGGTGCGACAAGCCGGGCCCGTTACGCTCGCCTTTCGCTGTATGCGAGCTGGCCTTGATCATGGCTGGAGTCGTTGCGACTGCGCCCACCGCCATACGCAGTCAGCTCGACGAAGCCCAAGTCGTGGCGGTGGGCAATGTGCCCGGGGCCGGCAGCCTGCTCAGCCAGCGATTGAGCCGTCGGGCACGACGTCTGGCGTCGTGTTCGACGTGCTGGCCACCGCCGACGGCGCACACGGAACGGCCGCTACTCGAGCGCCGCGCCGCGTTGGAGACCCTACTAGTGGTGCGCGACCGGCCCTGGTCCTGTGCCCGCAGACCACCGATCTCAACGAAGCCCGGGAGTGGATTGATGCATGGTTGCCAGCGGGTATCGAGGGGATCGTCGCTGAGCGGATGGACAGCCGGTACGAGCCAGGCCGTAGGGCGTCTGGGTGGCGAAACCCGCCAGCACCGCTACCGCGGCTGAGCTCGCCGACCGGGCCCACACCGACACCGACCTTGCTCGCCTTGATGCGGAGAGCGGCCAACGGTGCGCGCACCTACGCCGGCTCGCCGACGAGGTCAGCCAGTTCGTCACCGAGCAACAGGCGCTGGCTCGAGCCGCGGCCACGATCCGCGACGTAGATCGAGTCCGCGGCATCCCGCCGACCGTGACGGCCGACGTGGCCGGCGATCTCGCTGAGCACACCGCGGCCGTGCTCGTGGCCTACCGCGAACTCGCGCAGCTACCGAACCGGCCTGGGCCTGGGCCGCGATGAACTCGCGCGAGGCTCGCCGGCAGCGAGGATGACACTGCAGGCCACGGCGCCCATGCGCGCTGTTCGGCGACCGTCCAGCCCCAGGGGTCGCGATCTTTTGGTATGCGCACGATCAAGGGCTCGACCGGGCGGCTGCTGGTTTTGTACGAGATCTTGGCGGCGACCACGACCGCTCCAGCGACTCCCGCGACCAGGAGCGCGCCGAGCCGGCCAGGACTCACAGTGGACAGTCTAGGGCGACGAAGATCACCCAGGCGTACGGGCGGCAGATAGGTAGCGGCGCAAGGTAGATAGGGGTGCTACATTCCTCGCCATGGTTGATCACCATCGTCGGGGTGCGGTGCCCGGCTCTTTTTCGCCGTCATTCTCCCGCCGGTCACTGCTGGCCGGAGCCACCGCCGCCGGCTTCGGAGCGCTGGCTGCGCCGAGTCCTGGCTCGGCCCGGTCGCGTGATCCGCGGCGCGAGCCGTTCACGCTGGGGGTGGCGTCCGGCGATCCCGCGCCGGACGGGGTTGTGCTGTGGACCCGGCTGGCCCCGGACCCTTTCGACCCCGACGGCGGGATGCCGGACCGGCCGGTGCGGGTGCACTGGCAGGTCGCGCACGACGACCGGTTCACCAGGGTCGTGCGGGCCGGCACGGTGACCACGACGGCGGCGCGCGCCCACACGGTGCATGTGGAGGTGGCCGGTCTGGAGCCCGCGCGGTGGTATCACTACCGGTTCCGGATGGGGCGGCACATCAGCCCGACCGGTCGCACGCGCACCGCACCGGCCATCGGTGCGTCGCCGGCCGCGTTCGCCTTAGCGGTCGCGTCTTGCCAGGACTGGCAGAACGGGTACTTCGCGGCGTACCGGCACATCAGCGAGGAGGACCTCGACCTCGTGGTGCACCTGGGCGACTACATCTACGAGGGCGAGATCAGCGCGGCGGGTACCGAGGACACGCCTGGCTACGCGCGGGCTCAGTTGCCGCCGGAGCTGGTCCGGCCGGCGCCGCGTGACCTGACGCAGTACCGGCTCCGCCACGCCCTCTACCGCAGCGATCCGCAGCTGCAGGCCGCCCATGCCGCCGTGCCGTGGGCGTTGACCTGGGACGACCATGAGGTCGCGCCCAACTGGGGGACCTACGGCTCGGCCGAGCCCGGCGAGTCGCCGGAACAGTTCGCCCGGCGCCTGGCCGCGGCTCGTCAGGCGTACTACGAACATCTGCCTCTGCGCGTATCGTCCGCACCCGGGCGTCGCTGGCGGCTGTACCGCCGGCTTGTCTTCGGTGACCTGTTGCAGCTGAACATGACCGACACCCGCAGCTATCGCACCGTTCCGGACCGCGCCGATCCGCGGGCCACCATGCTCGGCGATGCACAAGAGGCCTGGCTGATCGACGGGCTGACGGCGTCGGGCGCCCGGTGGAATGTAGTAACCGCCCAGGTACTCATGGCACAGCTCGACTACCGCGTCGGGCCGGGCCAGGCGTTCTCGACCGACAAATGGGACGGCTACCCGCACGCCAGACGCCGCCTCCTGGCCGCGGTCGGTAACCGTGGCGTCCGTAACCCGATCGTGCTGTCCGGCGACGCCCACGTCACGATGGTCAATGACTTGAAGCTCGACTTCGACGACCCCAACTCCGCGACGGTTGCCACGGAGTTCCTCGGCACGGCGATCGCCAGTCGCGGCAACACGCTGGAGGAACAGGAGGCGGTCCGGAACCTGGTTCTGCCGGAGTCCGCGCACATCCGGTTCTTCGAGGGCTATCACCGCGGGTACCTGACCTGCCGGCTCGACCGCGCGACCTGGCGTACCGAGCTGCGCGCCGTTGATACGTCGGGCTGGCGCGGACAGGTGGCCAGCCCGAACTCGGGCGTCAAAACGCTGGCCTCGTTCGTCGTCGAAAACGGCCAGCCCGGCGCGATCCTCCAGTAGTCGCATGATCAAGGCGTCCCGGTAGTCGCTATAACGACTACCGGGACGCCTTGATCATGCGAGGTAGCTATGGGCATCAGCACGGTCGTCTCCGGATGGACCAATGTCTACAACGACACGACAGCTGTTCTGAGCGGTGACATGTCGGCAGGCAATGCTGCCCTCCACCTTGGCGGAATCCTCGCCGGCAACTACATCGGGGCCGTCGTCGGCGTAGTCTCAGCGCCGGTCGAAGTCTATGCAAACCTGACCGAAACTCCTGGCCACCTACTCAAGGGTGAATTAGTGCCCGGCTTGCCTGGCTGCTCACGGTCGACGGCGAACAGCCGAGAATCTCGGCGACCTCACGCTCGCTGTAGTCCTCCAGGTAGCGCAGCACGATCACCGCGCGCTGTCGGGGCGCGGCGTGGGCCTTGGAGTCCGGCACCCCCGCGTAGTCGGGCAGCTCGACGCCGTTGATCGCGCGCTCGACCACGATCATGATCGCCTCCATGTCAGGCTCCGGGGCGGGTTCGGCGTCCGGTCCGGGGACCGCGCGGCTTTGTACGTGCAGCCGGCCGATCTCCTGGTTGGCCTCGACGAACGGGCGCATCCGCTTCTCGTAGCCGGCGAACCCGGCCCGCGGGTCCCAGCCGGCGGCGGCCAGCTCTCCGGCCAGCAGGTAGGCCCCGACCAGGGCCAGCCCCGTGCCGCCGCCGGAGAACGGCGACGAGCTGAACGCCGCGTCCCCGAGCAGCCCCACCCGTCCGCTGGACCAGCGGTCCATCACCACCTGGGCGGCCTGGTCGAGGTAGAAGTCGGGGGTGTCGTCGAGGTGCGCGAGGATGCGCGGGGTCAGCCAGCCCAGGCCGGCCATCCGCTCGCGCAGCAGGTCCTTCTGGGCCGCGACGTCGCGGTAGTCGATGTCGAAGTCGGGCGCGGGGAAGGAGAGCATGGCCATCGCCCGGGTGGCGTCCGGGACAGGCGCAGGCCGGCGGAGCGCCCGGACCCCTGGGCCTGGTAGTCGATCAGCCAGCGGTCCAGCCCGAACTCGTTGGGCACGCTGTAGAAGGCCAGCACGAGCCCAAGGTGACGGACGAACCGCTCGTGCGGCCCGAAGACCATTGCCCGTAGCGCCGAGTGCAGCCCGTCGGCCCCGACCACCAGGTCGAAGCGCCGCCGGTCGCCGCCGGCGAAGGTGACCTCGACCCCGTCCGCGTCCTGGGTGAGCTCGGCGATCCGGTCGCCGAATACGTACTCGACACCGTCCCGGGTGCCGTCGTAGAGCACCCGGGACAGATCCCCGCGCAGGATCTCGATCTCCGAGATGTACCCGTCGCCGCCGTTGTCGTCCGCGCGGAAGGTCTCCAGCGCGTTCCCGTTGACGTCGACCGTGTGCGCGCCGGCGGTCTCGGTGCGGGCCGCGCGCACCGCCGCGTCGAGCCCCATGCGCCGGATGACCTCCTTGGCCACCCCGCGGGCGTCCACCGCCTGTCCACCTGGACGCAACTCGGGAGCCCGCTCTACCACGGTCACCTCGGCCCCGCGCCGGCGCAGCCAGTGGGCCAGCGCCGGCCCCGCGATGCTCGCTCCCGCCACCAACACCCTGATACCGCTCACAACGCCCCCTGCTGGTCCGATTCGAGTCAATGAGGTCGGGTCGGCCCGGCCCTCGGCCCGCCCTCACCCAGACATTCAGACTCGAACGCGGCCAGGAACTCATCGCTACACCATCAACAGGTTCTGCGCCGATGGATCAGCGCAGCCTCAGAAGATCGTCGCAAACTGCGGCGTCAGCGCCCGGCGCACCACCGGCATGCTCGCGTGGGGGTCCGCCGTCCACAGCGTCGAGTTGATAAGTGAGGGCGCCTGCAGGCGCGTTCCGTCCTCGCCATGGCGTAGTCCTCGAGCACCTGATCACGGTCCAGCCCGTCCGCAGGCGGCCCGACATCCCGTTGACCGCTCGGTCCTCGGTTGATCCTCGTTCGGTGCTACGACGCAGTGAGCCGCTCCTGCGCCTCGAACAGCTCGTCGCCATGCTCGGTGACCCAGGCGCCCAGCGCCCGCATCGGGCCGTCGGTGAAGCTGTGGCCGGGATCGGTGAGTGCGTAGTCGCCCCGGGGCGGCGCCTCGGGGAAGAACCGCCGCTCGATCAGGCCGTTACCGGTCAACCGGTATAAGGCCTCGGTGAGCGCCTTGTCGCTGATTCCTCCGATGCGTGCCCGTAGTGAGCGGCGGCGGGAGCCCTCGGTCAGCGCGGCGAGTACGACCGAATCCCACGTGTGCGCGAAACGGTCGCCGAGTGGCTCATCGAGTTGGGCCCGACCGGACCGCCGTACCGGACGGCACCGCCCGATCGACAGGCGTCCGCCCGGGCCGGGGTTGTCCGGTTGCTCGAACGGTTCCGGACGCCCGGCGCCGGGTTCCGGTTGCCGGCCGGGATCTGGCTGATCACTGCGGTCACGCCGGGAGGTCAGCTGGCGAGCAGCGCGTCTTGCATGCGTTCGGACAGCCAGTCGCTAAACGCCTTTTCGGTCCAGCCGCAGCGCAGCACCACCGCGTCGTAGAGGGCCAGGTCGTTGAAGATCCACAGCACGTCGACCGCACGCTCCACATCGGATCCTTGCCGCAGCGGGCCGAGCATCCGGACTCGCTCGATCACCATCCGGGCTCCCGCGCGCCGATTGCGCAGCAGGGTCTCCCACACTTCGGCAGCCTCGGGCGCGTTGTCGGCGGCTCGCCGGACGGTTTCGAAGATGCGTGCCGCGCGGCTGCCGAGCAGGGCGCCCACAAGGTCCTCTGCTTCACCGACCTGGGGATTTAGGTGATGGCGATGGCGGGAGCCACACGCGCGGACCCGATCCCGCGGTCGGGCTTGCCCAGCCGAAAACGCACCTTACCTTTGAGCACAGTGCCGGACTCTGCTTGGCCATCGGTGAGGCCCTCGCCGGGGAACAGGGTGAACGTCCACCGCTGGTTTGACTCACAGTCCGGCAGGCGGCGGCCACTTTGCAGGACCCGCGCCCCCCAGAGTTGACGGATCATCAGCGCTCTGGTGTCGGTGCCGGCCACCGCGAACGCCGCCATTGCCCCCTCCACGATCCGGTAGTGGCTGCCCAGGGACGGCCCGTACACGCCGGTGACCGTGGCAACCATCGTCCAAGGCGTGCCGGGTCGGATCCCGAGGACCCCCACCGGCAGCCGCTCATCGAACACATCCTCGGTGGGCGTGCCGAGCTGGCCGGCTCGGACGGATGCGGCCATCGGGCGCCGGGTGTCCAGCTTGCCGGGGTCGGGAACCAGCAGGACTCCGTACGTTGTCTCGTCAGCGAAGCGGGCCGAGGCGAAGCGATCCCGCAGAGCGAGCACCGCATGTTCGGCGGCCTCCCACTGATCAGCAGAGAATGCGGCCGCCAGGTAGTCAGGTGTCACCGCTGGCAGCCCGGCCTTGGCCACCGCCTCGGCCACTGACTCACAACACGACCACCCCGACTCGGCCAGCATGGCGACCTGCTCAGCCCTGAACGACTTCATTTGCCCGCCACGTCACAAAGTCCGGTAATCGAACACGTCCTCATACACGCCCTCCAGATACACGCCCTCCAGCTCGGTCGCGCCCACGATTGCGGCGAGCCTCCAACCCGGAGGGTGTCAATCGTCCACCCAGTACAGCTGATCTCGGCGTTCTTGCTCGGCTCGGTGGCCACGCTCGAAGGCGCCGGACATCCTCGCCGCCGCGATCGGCTGCTTCGAGTGCTCGGCTGGGCGCGGCTTTCAGCCGGCCCGGTTGCGGTTTCTGGGACGAACCCAGGTCCAGACGCAGTAGGGCCAGCCAGGTCACGGCGACGGCGGTGGCCAGTGCGCCGAGGTGCATGGCGTCGAGCAGCAGAACCACGGCCAGTACGGCCAGCCACGGGGAGGAGCACCTTCACGCCGGCAACGGTACTGGCATGAAGTGGCTTTCCTAATATGTGGACGGGGCGCGTCCGGCACGGCGTACGTCGCGGTCCGGCCATCGCTTGCGTACGAAACGCCACCTCGGGAAGGTCACCCGGTGTCGGGGTACTCCTTGGAGTGCATCTGCTGGCCACCGCCATCGAGGAAGGCCGGCGCCGACCATCGATGGCGGCGTGCCGGCCGGGACCGCCTACGCCGGCGCGCAACTGGCGCCGAACCCGGCTGCCCGCCGCTGGAGACCGTGGTCGCGGTGCTGGCAGCCGACGACCAACCGCACCGCTGGACGCTACATAAACCACTGTCCACTGTGACTGAAAATGACATCCGTGCCACCGTTATCCCTGGAGACCAGCTGTGACCGACACCCGGGTACCCGTGACCGTGCTGACCGGCTTTCTCGGCTCGGGCAAGACCACCCTGCTCAACCGGATCCTCACCGAACAGCACGGCATGCGCATCGCCGTCATCGAGAACGAGTTCGGCGAGATCGGCATCGACGACGCCCTCGTCCTGGACGCCGAAGAAGAGATCTTCGAGATGAACAACGGCTGCATCTGCTGCACCGTGCGCGGCGACCTGATCCGCATCCTCGGCGCGCTGATGCGCCGCCGGGACCGCTTCGACCGCATCCTGGTCGAGACCACCGGCCTGGCCGACCCGGCGCCGGTGGCGCAGACGTTCTTCGTCGACGACGAGATCCGCGACCAGTTGCGCCTGGACGCGATCGTCACCCTGGTCGACGCCAAGCACATCCTCACCCACCTGGACGAGGTCAAACCGGACGGGGTGGAGAACGAAGCCGTCGAACAGGTCGCCTTCGCCGACCGCATCATCCTGAACAAGACCGACCTGGTGACTGACACCGACCTGTGCGACATCCGCACCCGGCTGCGCCAGGTCAACGCCCTCGCCGAGATCATCCCTGCCCAGCACGCCAAACTCGACCTCGAACGCTCTCGTCGACGGCGTTCCGGCGGCCGTCTATGCGCACCGCGGCCTACCGAAGGCCGTCTTCACCTTCACCATCAGCAACGACAAGATCACCAGCATCGCCATTGACGGCGACCCGGACCGGCTCCGCGACCTCGACATCGTCTTTCTCAGCACCGGCAACAAGGAGCAGCGATGATCCCGCGGGCAGGACGAGACGCCAGACCTCCTTCGGTCCGGACACAACCCGCTCGACCCCACCCCGGCCAAAGTCCGGACGTTGGCCGGGCAGGTTCGCCAGCGACCAGGACGGCCGGAGGTCGGATGTGGCGGCCCGGTAGTGCTGACCGCCGATGATCGATGCGATGGGGATTCGGGCATGGTGGCGGGCCGTCTGTCGCGG
Organism: Micromonospora sp. CPCC 205371; assembly: GCF_026130045.1. Taxonomy (GTDB): domain Bacteria; phylum Actinomycetota; class Actinomycetes; order Mycobacteriales; family Micromonosporaceae; genus Phytohabitans. The sequence goes on along the minus strand of NZ_JAIBNX010000191.1, from coordinate 3,369 downwards.
CGGTGGCGTGGTCTCTTTGGTCCTCCGGTCGGCGGGCCGGGGGCTGTATATGGTCGAAGGCGGCGGTGATCGCCAACGACGTGCTCAAATGCAACTCAAACCAGTCAACCCGCGCGGGTCCAGTTGAGGTCGGTCTCGCGGGGTACCTGCGACGCAGACGACAACAGCCACGACGCCCGCTGCCTTCCCGCTCGGGACCGCGGCACAGGTCACGCAATCCTGGGCAGCAACTCCTCGGTGTCGTTGATCTGGTTCAGGGTGAACCGGCTGCGAAACATGAGTTCTGGCGTAGCCACTCTGTGCGGGCCACACCGTGCTCGGAGATCCAGGCCGGCGGGGCCCGACCTTGTTGCGGGTGACGGCGGTGGCGGTGAGCGCGGCCACAGTGGCGACGGCGCCGGCAGCGGAAATGCCAGCCGCACGCGCGGCGGCGAGCGCGAAGAGCGTGACGCCCGCCGCGACGAACCCGACGGGTGCGGACCACCCCAGCCCGGCGGCACGGCGGCGGCGAGCGTGGCGGCTACAGCCGGACCGGGCGCGGTGTGCCGCCACGCCAACGCGCCGCACGTGACGGCGCTGCCGAGCAGCGCGAGCGCGACGCCGGCCGGGCGCGCGGGCTCGCCAAGGAGGGCGGGCACCACCGGCCACCAGGCGAGCTGGAGCACCGCCAGAGCGGCGGGCAGCCACCAAGCGGGCCAGCGGTGAGGCGGGTGCGTGTCCATCTACGGCACGAGGATGGTCTGCCGCGCGACCGGCCGGACCAGCCTCGCCGCCTCCCCGCGCCGGGCACCCGCGAGGTGGAGCAGCGCGTCGGCCGTTGTCGGTGGGGCTGTTGTTATTCGTTGCATGACCAAGAATCGCAGACATCTGGGCGGGCAGGGATCACGGACGGCCTCCGTGACGATCGAGGAGCAGGCTCGGGCGGGTCAGGCGGCGGGGGAGGGCTCCGCGGGTTCTTTGCCCGGATCCCGGGACGAGGCCGCCCTACGGGTGGGCTGTTGCGGTAGGCGCTGTTCTAGCCCATCGAGGATGAGGTCGAGGCCGACGGCGAACTCGTCGGTGTAGGAGTAGTCGGGGCGTAGCGCGTGCTCGAACATTTCGGTGAGGTGGGGGAAAACGTCGGCGGGAACGTGTTCGAGCAGCTCGGCTGCGACCGCCTGCAGTTCGTCGGCGGTTGTGAACGGCAGGCTCGACTCCTGGATGACGAAGCCGTACACGTAGCTGTCCATTAAGGAGAACGCGGTTGCCGCGCCGGCGATGTCGAAGCCGGCAGCGCGTAGGCAGCCGATGACGGCGTCATGGTGGCGCAGCCTCGCCGGGCTGGGGTTGGTGCGGGAATCCATCAGCGACACCGCCCACGTGTGACGGCCGAGCACGGCGCGCGTCGAGGCAGCCCGGTGGCGCATGGCGGCACGCCAGTCCTCGCCGGGAGTGGGCAACTCGATCTCCTGTGCTGCCGCTGCGCTGGCGGCTGGACACCGACCTGGTCATCTCCGCCGTACAGGCCCTTGATCCCTACCTCAAACACCGCCGGCCCTACGTCTACCGCGAGGGCTACGTCCCGCAGCCCGTCGTGCGCTTCACCGGCCAGCGCGACGAGAATGGCGCCTTGCGGGACGGCATCCTCACTTGGAGCCCCACATGGCCAGGCTCGCTGGCGGAAGGGTGCAGCGCCGGGGGGAGCGGGGGCTACGACTCGTGCGGGGCGGTGAGTTCGTAACCCGCTTCCTCGACCGCGGTGCGCACGTCCGCCATGTCGAGATCCCTGTCGCTGGTCACCGTGACCGTACCGCCCTCGACGTCGACCACCACGGCGGTCACGCCGGCGAGGCGCTCGATCTCCTCGGTGACGAAGCCCGCGCAGTGCCCGCAGGCCATGCCGCTCACCGCATAGGTGCTATGCCTCACGCCGACGCCTCCTGCCGCTCCGGCGTCCCAGGCACCGACTGCGCCGGGGCGGCACTGAGATCGGCGGGCAGGGTGCGGGTGAGCGTATGCCCCCGCCGCATCCGCCCATCGGCCATGAACTGCCCGAAGAAGTACACCTCGATGGCGAGGCTTCTCTTGCGGTCCTGCACGTGCAAGGTGCACCGGGCGGCGATCCGATCCCCGTTCGCCACCGCTTCATGTACCTCCATGCGGCTGCTGGGCCGGTTCTTGCGCACCGGGCGGGTGTGCGCGATGAGCTTGTCCCGGTCCATTCGGTTTCCGTCGGCGAACTGGACGATGTCCGGTGTGTGGTAGCGGTCGACGATCAGCCCCGGATCCTCGTCACTGCGCAGCAGTTCGTCGGTGAAGGAGGTAAAGAAGTCGGCGATGAACTGCCTCGGGTCGGTGTCGTTGAGCGGCCTCATAGTGCTCCCGTCACGATGTGGGTCACACACGATCTCTTACAGACTGTAAGATATGTACGACCGCACAAGTTTGGCAAGATGTAAGAGATGACTCCATCCCAGGCCCGGAACCGCCGTGCCGACGCCCAACGCAGCAGGGCCGGCATCCTGGATGCGGCGGCCCGGCTCCTCAACGCCCACCCCGACGCCAGCCTCGAAGCCATCGCCACGGTCGCCGGCGTGACTCGCCAGACCGTCTACGCCCACTTCCCCACACGGCAGCATCTACTGACGGCCGTTCTCGACCGGATCACAGAGGAAGCCGTAACCGCGATGGACGCCGCCGACCCCACCACCGGACCGGCCGCCGACGCCCTGATACGACTACTCGACGCGAGCACCCGCGCGACCGCGCAATACCGCAACCTGCTTCCAAAGCTCGCCTCACTGCCCGTAAGCCCGCAAGCCGACCACGAACGCCACGCGCCGGTCGCCGACCGGCTCAAGCAACTGATTCAGCGCGGCCAACAGACCGGAGAATTCGACGGACAACTCGGGCCCGACTGGCTCGTCGCGGTCACCATCAGCCTCGCGCACACCGCAAGCGAAGAGATCGACGCCGGCCGGCTCTCCAGCAAGGAAGCAGCACAGACCCTCAACACCACGCTGCTCCGCATACTCAGCGCGACCACACCCAGTGCCGCGAAACCGTCGCAGAAAACGAACAACCGCCGCCGCTCACCACGCCGCTGATACCCGCCCCAGATCTGGATCCCTGTCCACGTTGACCTGATGAAGTCTGGACCCCGCCCGCCAGCCGCCTCCGTCACGCCACCGTCGGACATCACCACCAGCAGCCTGTGCACGTCCGCGTCGGTGTAGAGGCGGAAGCCGCCCTCGCTACGCGCGGACGGCACGACCAGGCTGAGTTCCCCCGCTTTCGTGGAGACTCCGTGAAACCGGGGGGACCTCACGTACGACTTCGGCTTTCTTGTTGGCGACGTGGTCGATGAAGCCGGGGTCCTGGTGGGAGAAG
>NZ_JAIBNX010000190.1 GCF_026130045.1 Micromonospora sp. CPCC 205371 | reverse complement strand
GCCGCCGGGGGGCGGCGGCCCCCCCCCCCCGGGGGGTTGGGGCGGCAACGCCAGGTTGACGACGCTCGTGGTGCCGGCGCCCACCGCGGTCACGGCCAGCGTCGCGACCGCACCGATGATCCGGGTACGCCGCTTGCGGCGCTGCCTGCCCGCCGTGTACATCTCGTCGCCGGTGACCTGGCTCGGCGGCGGTGGTGACTCCGCCAAGTCCTCGAACATCTCCCGCAACCCCGTCATATCGATCCCCCTTGCACGGACACCAGCTCGGCTGGCGGGACCACGGCGTCGCCAAGTGCCCGGCGCAGCGCTGCCAACCCGCGCGACGTCTGGCTCTTGACCGTGCCCTCGGAACAGCCCAGCGCCGCCGCCGTCTCCGTAACGTCCAGGCCCTGGTAGAAGCGGCAGACCAGGGTCACCCGCTGTCGCGGCGGTACCTCGGTCAGCGCGCGGGCGAAGAGCAGCCGGCGCGCAACGGCCTCCGCGTCGTCGTCGACACCGGCCACCTCGGGTGGCTCGGCGACGGAGCGCTCCCGGCGCCGCCACACCCGGCGGGTCTCCGAGAGGAACGCCCGGACCAGGCAGGTACGCAGGTACGCGTCGACCGCCTGCGGGTCGCGAATCCGGTGCCAGCCGTCGGCCAGGCGGATGAACGCCGACTGGGTCAGGTCGTCGGCCCAGTGCCAGTCGCCGCACATGAGGTACGCGGTCCGGCGCACCGCCTCGCGGCGGGCTGAGAAGTACTCCGTGAACCGCTGCCGTTCCGCATCGTCGTCGCGCATCGAGCTCCCTTCGAGTGGTAGGTGCGCACGACGGGACGCATCGGTTGCACGCGTACTGGCACTCTTTCATCCGCCAAACCGGACATTCAGGCACGACGATCACAAGATCGCCTGGCGGTACTATGCCGGCGTGAACTTCGTCGAGGGACGCGTCCGCGTCCGGGTGCCCGCCACCAGCGCAAACCTTGGCCCAGGGTTCGACGCGCTCGGGCTGGCGCTGTCTGTCTATGACGAGGTCTCGGCCCGGGTCGGTTCGCCCGGGTACCGCGTCTCGGTGACCGGCGAAGGGGCCGGAGAGCTACCCGGCGGCGAGACGCACCTCGTCGTGCGGGCCATGCTGGCCGCGTTCGACGAACTGGGGGAGCGGCCCATCGGGGTCGACGTCGAATGCGTCAACCGGATTCCACAGGCGCGCGGCCTCGGGTCGTCGTCGGCGGCGATCGTCGCCGGGGTGCAACTTGCCCGCGCGTTGACCGTCGAGGGCCGCATCCGGCTCGACGACTCGGCGGCGCTGCGGCTGGCGGCACGCCTCGAAGGCCACCCGGACAACGTGGCGCCCTGCCTGCTCGGCGGGTTCACGATCGCGTGGACGGAGGAGGCCGGATCGATCGCCGTCACCCTGGCTCCGGTGGAAGGCGTACAGCCGACGGTATTCGTGCCCGAGGAGCGCGGGCTGACCGCGGAGGCCCGGGCGGCGCTGCCCGCGACCGTGCCGCACGCGGACGCCGCGCTGACCGCGGGCCGGGCGGCGCTCCTGGTCCATGCCCTGACCGCCGATCCCGCGCTGCTGCTCCCGGCGACCGAGGACCGGCTGCACCAGAGCTACCGGGCGCCGGGCATGCCCGCGACGGCGGCCCTGGTCGACGCGTTGCGCGCGGCGGGTGTGGCGGCGGTGGTCAGCGGCGCGGGGCCGACCGTCCTGGCGTTGACTCCCGTACCGACCGGGTTCGATGCGGGAATAGGGTGGCAGACTCACGAGTTGACGGTGGATGTCACCGGTGCCTTGGTCGAAGGGGTACACTGGGACACGCCGAGCGGGACACTGTTGCCGCAGGTCGGATGAGTTGATTACGCTCTAGGCCTAGCACAGCCGCGAAGCAAAGCGATTTCTGCGTGGCGGCGCACCCCGAAGCTTTCGGTGGTCAGCTCGTCTTACCCCTGCCTAGGCCCGCCGCTGCTGTGTTACAGACTCCCGCCATAGCTTCGCAAGGCGGGGTCACCGAGGCCGCCCGGCCATCATGCTTCGCGATCCGGGCAGCCCCGGCCTATCGAGGGAAGGAATCCATTGAGCGACACCACCGACGTGACGTCGGATGTCTCCAACGTCGCTGAGCAGTCCACCACCGCCACGCGCCGCCGGCGCGCCGGCACGGGGCTGTCCGCGATGCTGCTGCCGGAGCTCCAGAGCCTGGCCACGTCGCTCGGCATCTCCGGTACGGCCCGGATGCGCAGGGGCGAGCAGACCGCCCCTATTTCCGAGCGCCAGGGCGGCGGTCCCTCCGCCACGGCGCCGCCCAGCGGCGCCCCACGCCAGCGGGCCGAGGTCGCGGCCGCGGCCGCGCCGGCCCGGGAAGAAGTACGCGCCGAGGTGCGCGACACCGGCGACGGTGAGCGCCGAGGTGGCGACGCGCCGGAGTCGTCGCCCGACGGCGAGGTGCGCACGTCGCGTCGCGCCAGCCGTGCGGCGGGTCCGCCGGAGTCCCGTGCGGCCCAGGCCGAGTCGCGCTCGCCCGGCCAGGCCGAGGCGCGCCAGGAGACCGCTGACAAGGCGCCCGCCGAGCGCGGTGAGCGCGCTGAGCGGGGGGAGCGCGCCGACCGCGAGCAGCGCAACGGCCGCGACCGGGGCGGCGACCGCCAGCGGGGCGACCGCCAGCGTGATGACCGTGCGCGTGATGACCGACCGCGTGACGACCGACCGCGCGATGACCGTCCGCGTGATGACCGTGCGCGCGATGATCGTCAGCGCGACGCCGACGCCGAGGGCGACGACGACGGTGAGGGCGGTGGCCGCCGTAGCCGGCGCAGCCGCTTCCGTGACCGCCGGCGTGGCCGCAACGAGCGCGGCGAAGGCGGCGGCGGTGGCAACGAGCCGCAGGTGAACGAGGACGACGTGCTCGTCCCGGTCGCCGGCATCGTCGACGTGCTCGACAACTACGCGTTCGTCCGCACGACCGGTTACCTGTCCGGTCCCAATGACGTCTATGTCTCGATGTCGCAGGTCAAGAAGTATGGCCTGCGCCGGGGCGACGCCGTCACGGGTGCGGTGCGCGCGACCCGCGATGGCGAGCAGCGCCGCGACAAGTACAACCCGCTCGTCCGGCTCGACACCATCAACGGGATGGACCCCGACGAGGCGCGGCGGCGGCCTGAGTTCTACAAGCTCACCCCGCTGTACCCGCAGGAGCGGCTGCGTCTCGAGACCGAGCCGCACATCCTGACGACGCGGATCATCGATCTGATCATGCCGATCGGCAAGGGGCAGCGCGCGCTGATCGTCTCGCCGCCGAAGGCTGGTAAGACGATGGTGCTCCAGGCGCTGGCCAACGCGATCACGCGTAACAACCCCGAGTGCCACCTGATGGTCGTGCTGGTCGACGAGCGACCCGAAGAGGTCACCGACATGCAGCGGTCGGTCAAGGGCGAGGTCATCGCCGCGACCTTCGACCGCCCGCCGTCCGACCACACCACGGTCGCCGAGCTCGCCATCGAGCGGGCAAAGCGCCTGGTCGAGCTGGGTCACGACGTGGTCGTGCTGCTCGACTCGGTCACCCGGCTCGGCCGGTCGTACAACCTGGCCGCGCCGGCGAGCGGCCGGATCATGTCGGGTGGTATCGACTCGACCGCGCTGTACCCGCCGAAGCGGTTCCTCGGGGCGGCGCGCAACATCGAAAACGGCGGCTCGCTGACCATCCTCGCCACCGCGCTGGTGGAGACCGGTTCCATGATGGACACGGTGATCTTCGAGGAGTTCAAGGGCACCGGCAACGCCGAGCTCAAGCTCGACCGGAAGATCGCCGACAAGCGGGTCTTCCCGGCCGTCGACCTCAACGCCTCCGGCACCCGTAAGGAAGAGATCCTGCTGGCGCCGGAAGAGCTCGCCATCTCGCACAAGCTGCGCAAGGTGCTGAGCTCACTGGAGTCGCAGGCCGCGCTCGATCTGCTGCTCGACCGGCTCAAGCAGACCCGGACCAACATCGAGTTCCTGATGCAGATCGCGAAGTCGACGCCGGGCGAGTAAAAAGGCACATTCAACGGTAAAAGCGCGCGGTCCGGGCACCGGCCGCGCGCTTTTCCGTGCGCTGCACCTGTAATTTTCCTTCGCGTCAGCCCGTAGGTGTTGAAAGTTATCGGCATCGTCGGGTTTGATGCTGTCATGCGTATCGCGCGACTCGGTGCCGTGGTATTGATCGCCCTGGTATGGGCGATTCCGATTGGTGGTGCGCCCGCTTCGGCGGCGGTCGACGCCTTCGACGACATCGAGACCGCCAAGCGGACCCGGCCGGTAGCGCCCGGGCTGACGCTGACCTCTTTCGACCGCTACCACGCGGCTGGCTGGCTGCGGGCCGACGCGCTCACCGCCGACCTGTCCGGCAAGCTCGCCTTCGACACCATCACGGCGGGGGGGGCCGCGAACACCGAGCCGCCCCGCAGCCCCGCCCCCCACCCGCGGGCGGTCCCCGCCGTCAACGGCGACTTCTTCGACATCAACAACTCCGGCGCCGCGCAGGGCGTCGGCATCCGGAGCGGACAGCTCATCCAGTCGCCGATCCAGGGCCGCAACAACGCCGTCGGCATCACCGCTGACGGCGTGGGCCGGGTCGTCGAGGTGCACTTCGACGGTACGGCCACGCTGCCCGACGGCACCCGGGTCGTGCTCACCCAGTTCAACAACCTCGTACAGGCCGGCGGCGTCGGCGCGTTCACGGCGCTGTGGGGCTCGTACGACCGCAAGCGCGCGGTCGAGGGCGCGTCCAGGGTCACCGAGGTCGTACTGAGCGGCGGCGTGGTAGCCGAGGTACGCAGTGCCGCCGGATCCGGCCCCATCCCGGCCGGCACCACCATCCTGCTGGGCCGAGACGCGGGCGCCGACGCGCTCGCCGCGCTCACGACAGGTGACCGGGTCGACGTGACGTACGCCCCGAAGGCCTCGGACGGCTCCCGGCTGAACGCGGCGGTTGGCGGCCGGCAGGTGCTGGTCAAGGACGGTGTGCCGCAGGACATCGGCGACGTCACGCCCGAGCCGCGTACCGCCGTCGGCTTCTCCGCGGACGGCCGGCGCATGTACCTGCTAACCGTCGACGGCCGGCAGGCCGACAGCCGCGGAGTGACGCTGACCGAGTTGGGTCGCCTCATGGCCGAGCTGGGCGCACACAACGCTCTCAACCTCGACGGCGGTGGATCGTCCACGATGCTCGCCCGCGAGCCCGGCGACGCGAGCGTCCAGGTGGAGAACAGCCCATCGGACGGCTCGGAACGCCCGGTGCCCAACGGCCTCGCCCTGTACTCGGCAGCGGGCTCGGGTCGGCTCAAGGCGTATTGGGTCGAGTCCGACGCCGAAGGCGTGTTCCCGGGGCTGACCCGGCGGGTGACCGCGACCGGTTACGACGAGACGTACGGCCCCGCAGAGGGTGCGCCGAAGTGGTGGGCGACGCGCGGTCACGTGGAACGCGATGGCGTCTTCCGCGCCATGCTCCCCGGCACCGCCACGGTGACCGCCCACCGGGGCAACGCAAGTGGCTCCGTCAAGCTCACCGTGCTGGGTCCGCTCGACCGGATCGACACGACGGTGGACCGGATCAGCCTGCCGGGCGCGAGCGTGTTCGGGGTGGTCGGGTTCGACGCCGACGGCAACGACGCGCCCATCGAACCGGCGGATGTCCGGCTGGAGTACGACACGTCGCTGCTCGCTGTCACGCCGACGGCGGACGGGCGGTTCTCGGTACAGGCCAAGAAGGACGTCGGCGGCGCGCTCGTAACCGTCCATGTCGGACGGTCCACGGTGGTCGTTCCGGTGACCGTCGGTCTGGAAGACGTGCCGGTTGCCGGCTTCGACGACGCGGCGAACTGGACGTTCAGCCACGCCCGCGCCGCCGGGTCCGTCGCACCCACCGAGGGGCACACCGGCACCGGCCTGTCGATGTCGTACGACTTCAGCCTCTCCACCGGCACGCGGGCCGCGTACGCCAACCCGCCCGCCTGGATCCAGGTGCCCGGCCAGCCGCAGGCGTTCGGCATGTGGATTTACGCCGGCGGCAAGGGCGAGTGGCCGAGCCTGCACCTGCACGACGCGCTCGACCAGCAGCACGTGCTCCGCGGCCCGCTCCTGACCTGGACCGGGTGGCGGTACGTGGAGATGGCCGTGCCACCCGGTGTGCAGTACCCGGTGCGCATCCGGCGCTTCTACGTCGCCGAGACCGTGCCCACCGCCGCCTACACCAACAAGATCGTCATCGACGACATCGTGGCGAAGGTACCGCCCACCGTGGCCCAGCCGGTCGAGGAGCCGCGCACCGACAAGGTGGTCGTACGGGACGGCACGGTGGCGGATGCCGACTGGCGGTTCGCGGTGATGTCGGACGCCCAGTTCGTCGCCGCCGCACCCGACAGCGACCTGGTGGCCCAGGCCCGCCGCACGCTCCGCGAGGTCAAGGCGGCCCGCCCCGACTTCCTGATTATCAACGGCGACTTCGTCGACACCGCCTACCCGGCCGACTTCGCCCTGGCCAAGCGCATCCTCGACGAGGAACTGGCCGGCGAGCTGCCGTACTACTACGTGCCCGGCAACCACGAGATCATGGGCGCCCCGATCACGAACTTCTCGGCCGTCTTCGGCGCGACCAACCGGGTGTTCGACCACAATGGCGTGCGGTTCGTCACCCTCAACTCGTCGACCGGCACGCTGCGCGGCAGCGGGTTCGACCAGGTCAAGCTGCTGCGGTCGGCCCTCGACCCGGCGCCCGCCGACCGGTCGGTTCGCTCGGTGGTCGTGCTGCACCACCACCCGCCGCGCGACCCCACCCCGGCGAAGGCCAGCCAGCTCAGCGATCCCAAGGAAGCGGCGCTGGAGGAGCAGTGGCTCGCCGAGTTCGAGCGCCGCACCGGCAAGGACGCGATGTTCGTCGGGGCGCACGTGGGGACATTCCACGCCGACCGGGTCGACGGCGTGCCGTACCTCATCAACGGCAATGCCGGAAAGAACCCGTCGACCGCGGCGCACCTCGGCGGCTTCACCGGCTGGACGCTCTTCGGAGTCGAGCGGCGGGGCGAGATCGACGCGGAGACCCGGGCACATGTAGACGCGCTCGCCGTGAACGCGCCCACCACCGCGCGGAAGGGCGACCCGGTGAGCGTGTCGGCCACCGTCACCCAGGCGGGCCGGCAGGTGCCGGTGGCGCCGCCGGTGAGCGCCGACTGGACCGCGTCTCCAGGCGTCCACATCGGATCGACATCGGGCGTGCGGCCCTGGCACGTGGCCTGGTTCGACCCGACCAGCGGCCGGCTGACGGCGTTGCGGTCAAAGGGTTCGATCGTGCTGTCGGTGGCGGTCAACGGCACGACGGCCAGCGCGACCATCGCGTTGGCCTAGAAATCGCCCTCTGCCACCTGGAACACGGTCAGGCCCAACTGGCGCCACATCCGCACGACGTGCATCCGGTCGTCGAAGACGCCGACCACGTGGTACCGGTCACGCACTTCCCGCTCGAAGATGTCGCGCTTGACCACCGAGTCCGGGCGGGCGTCGCCGACGGCCCGCATGTGTAGCGCCTCATAGGGCACGCCGACGTGCTGGTCCAACCACGCCTCGGTGCGCCACCTGGCCGACTCGTCGCGTCCCGTGCAGTACACGATGCCGTGCCCCGCCGCGTGCATCGCCCGGACCGCGGCGATGACCGCTTCGTGTGGTTGATCCTCGCCTACCCGGCGCATGTCGTACGGGCTGCGGTCGCCCATCAGCGCCACCGTGCCGTCGATGTCGACCAGCAGGATCTTCGGCGCGTCCGGCGGTGGCGCGTACACGGTCGCCGGCCCGCCCGGCAGCACGTCAGGTACCGGCAGGGGCAGCCGCCGCCCGGCCAGGTAGCGCGCGTGCATGCCGCGGATCGCGTCCTCGCCGACGCGCTCGCCGGCCGGCCTTTCGGCGTCGCGCCGCACGCACTCGTCGACCGGTACGTCCGTGAAGTCGTGCACCTCGAAGGTGGCGCCCAGGCGGGCAGCCATCTCCGCCCACTCCCGGACGGTGCGTCCGGGCAGGTTGGTGTCGTCGACGCATACGCTCGCTCCGGCCCGCAGCAGCGCCTCGACCTGGGCACGCTGCACCAGCGTGACCTGGCCCTCGGCCCACTTGGTGTAGAGCGGTTCGCCGTGCAGCATGCGGCGCAGGTCGTCGCGGTTGACCCGGGCGACGCCTGGCTGGAGCTTCCGGGCGAACGTGGTCTTACCGGACGCGGGCAGCCCCCGTGTGATGATCAGTCGAGCCATCGCCTCCAGCATGACAGGCGCGGGAATGCCCCCTGCCTCCCCGGCGTTGGGCAGGGTGGCCAGCCATGGCACACTGGTCAGTCGGCCAGGGTTCCGGTTCACGCCCACATCTGGGCGACCCGGCGACCGCATACGAAAGGACCGAGGCGACATGAAGCCCGACATTCACCCGCAGTACGTCGTGACCGAGGTCACCTGTTCCTGCGGCAATTCGTTCACGACGCGCAGCACGGCGAAGAACGGCTCGATCCACGTCGAGACGTGCAGCGCCTGCCACCCGTTCTACACGGGCAAGCAGCGGGTGCTCGACACCGCCGGCCGCGTCGCGAAGTTCCAGCAGAAGTACGCGCGGGCAGCCGCCGCCAAAAAGGCCAAATAGCTACCCCGACGGCGCCCCCCTCGGTTTACCGGGGGTGGGCGCCGTTCGTCTTTCTAGGAAACCGGAGCGAGGGGTACGCAGATGAGCAACGAACGCCTGGCAGCGCTGCTGGACGAGTACGCCAACCTGGAGAAGCGGCTCGCTGATCCGGCGATCCACGCTGACCAGGCGACCGCGCGGCGCGTCGGCCGGCGCTTCGCCGAGCTGGCGCCGCTGCACAAGGCGGCCGGCGAGCTCGAACAGGCGCGTGCCGACCTCGAAGCCGCGCGCGAACTGGCCAGCGAAGACGCGTCGTTCGCCACGGAAGCCGACGCGATCGCCGAGCATCTGCCGGTGCTCGAGGAGCGCCTGGCGGAGCTGCTCATCCCGCGCGACCCGCACGACGCCAAAGACGTCATCGTCGAGATCAAGGCGGGGGAGGGCGGCGAGGAGTCCGCGCTCTTCGCCGGCGACCTGCTGCGCATGTACCTCCGGTACGCCGAGCGCCGTGGCTGGGTAACCGAGGTCATCGATGCGCAGGACTCCGACCTCGGTGGCGTCAAGGACTGCTCGTTCGCGGTCAAGACCAAGGGCGTGCCGGAGGGTGGCAACGGCGTGTGGTCGCGGCTCAAGTGGGAGGGCGGTGTCCACCGGGTACAGCGGGTGCCGGTGACCGAGTCGCAGGGGCGCATCCACACCAGTGCCGCCGGCGTGCTCGTGCTGCCCGAGGCCGAAGAGGTCGACGTCACCATCGACCCCAACGAGCTGCGCATCGACGTGTTTCGGTCGTCCGGCCCCGGTGGGCAGTCCGTCAACACCACCGACTCCGCCGTGCGCATCACGCACCTGCCGACCGGCATCGTCGTCTCCTGCCAGAACGAGAAGAGCCAGCTCCAGAACCGGGAGCAGGCGATGCGGATCTTGCGCGCCCGCCTGCTCGCCGCGGCACAGGAGCAGGCCGACGCGGCAGCCTCCGACGCACGGCGCTTGCAGGTGCGCACCGTCGACCGGTCCGAGCGCATCCGCACGTACAACTTCCCGCAGAACCGGATCACCGACCACCGGATCGGCTTCACGGCATACAACCTCGACCTGGTGCTGGCCGGTGACCTCGACGGCGTACTGGACGCCCTCACCGAGGCGGACCGGCAGGCCCGCCTGGCCGGCGAGACCGAGCTGACCCGCCGCTGACCCTTTCGCACGCCCTGATCAGGAGGCTGCGGCCCGGCGCCTCGCGGATGACTGCGGCTTGGCCCGCAGCATCTCGCGGTCGGCGATCTCGAACGCCGCGCCGAGCACCTCGCGCAGGTTGGTGCCGGCACCGCTGAGGTCGGCGAAGCCGACGCTGACACCCACGGGCGTGCCCGGCACCAGGGACTCCCAATCCTCGGCCGCCACCGCGACGCTGATCCGCCGGCCCACTTCGGCGGCCACGGCCTTGTCAGCACCCGGCAGCACCACCACGAACTCGTCGCCGCCGTACCGCGCCACGAAGTCGCCCCTGCGCATCACCCTGTTGATCACCCCGGCGACGCGCTGGAGCACCAGATCGCCCGAGAGGTGGCCGTGCGCGGTATTGACCGCCTTGAACCCGTCGAGGTCGCACACGCCGATCGTGGCCCGCTCGCCGCGCGCCAGCATGGCGGCCACGTAGTGCTCGAAGTGGCGGCGGTTGGCCAGCCCGGTGAGCGGGTCGGTCAGCGCCTCGCCCTGGTAGTGGGACACGGCCTTCCGCATGTCTTCGTGGTCGAGCCGCGCCGCGATGCCCTCGACGTACACGTCGCGGAGGCGGTCGTTGCGCTGCGCCGCCAGCCGGAACGCGTGCCGGTCGGCCCGGTGCGCGGCCGCGTGGTCGCCGGCGCGGGAGTACGCCAGGCTCCGCAGCCGCAACTGCTCCGCCGCGCCGACGGTCTCGGCGGACACCCGCACCGTCTCGAGCCGGGTCAGCGCTTCGATCGGGCGGCTCGCCGCGATCGCCAGGCAGATCTCGCCGAGCATCCGCAGGTCGCGGGTGCGGGCGCCGTCGCCGCCGTCGGCCAGCAGGCGCATCGCCGGCTGCGGCGGCGCGGGCGGGTCACCGAGCGCCGCGCGTCGCATGATCGCGTACCCGTACGCCGCCCGCCCACTCGGCCGCAGCTTGGCGCCACCGTCTCGATCGAGGAAGCGCTCCGCGTCGGTGGTGATGTCGCGCAGCACCCGCAGGCAGCCGTCGGTGTCGCCGTTGTGGTCGAGGGTCACCGCGTTGCGCAGCCGGATGCCGGGCGCCGCGAACGTCTCGGCGGGCAGGCTCGCGGCGGCGGCCACCTGCCGGGCCCGGTCGATGGCGCCCAGGGCGTGGCCGTGGAACCCGAGATACGAGTACGCCATGGCGAGGTCGTTCCAGGCGATGGCGGTGTCCCAGTCGACGTACTCGACCGTCGTCATCGCCCGCGCGCTGCGTACCAGGTGGGTGACGCACCGCTCCAGTGCGCCCTGGTGTTGGGCGGCGAGCGCGGCGAGCGCGTTGAAGTTGCCCCACAGCAGTGGCTCGTTCAGGTCACGGACGGCGTGGTTCGCCTCCTCGACCGCCGTCGTGTACTCCGCCGTGCGCCCCAGGTTGATCAGCGCGGAGAGCCGCTGCACCAGCGCGTCGGCGCGGCTGTGCTTGTCGCTGGTCGTGGCGAGCACCTTGTCGAGGAGGGCGCACGCCTCCGCGGAGCGGCTCTGCTCCTGGAGCACACGGGTCCGCTTGAGTGTTTCGGCCTGATCGGTGACCCGGTCGAGCCAACCCACGCAACTCCTCCAACCCTTGGATCAACACACCGAGCCCGGTACTCAATGATTATCTCGTGACACGGAATACGGAACAGCCAGCCGAAGGGACGGAACGGACCAGGGTGGTACATGCGGTGAGTTCTGCCACGATCACGCTTACGGATGCGGGGCTTCCGTCGGCTCGGGTCGACGCCGAACTTCTGGCCGCGCATGTGCTGGGCGTACCGCGCGGGCAGCTCGCCATCGCCGCCGGGCTCACGTCCGAGCAGCTCACGGCGTATCGGGCCCTCGTCGCGCGCCGGGTGGCCGGCGAGCCCCTGCAGCATCTGGTGGGATCGGCGCCGTTCCGGTATCTGGACCTGGCGGTCGGCCCAGGGGTGTTCGTGCCCCGGCCGGAGACCGAGCTGCTCGCCGGCTGGGGAATCCAGGAATCCGGTCCCGCCCCGGTCGTCGTCGACCTGTGCAGCGGCTCAGGAGCCATCGCGCTCGCCGTCGCGCAGGAGGTGCCGGGCGCCACCGTGTACGCCGTCGAGCGCTCCCCGGCGGCACTCGACTGGCTGCGGCGCAACGCGAGCGGTACAGCAGTCACGGTCGTGGCGGGCGACGCGAGCGACCCAGCGGTGCTCGCGGAGCTCGACGGCCGGGTCGACCTGGTGCTGTGCAACCCGCCCTACGTCCCGGCCGGCGCCGCCGTACCCGCCGACGTGGCCGACCACGACCCGGAGGACGCCGTCTTCGCCGGCCCGGACGGCCTCGCCGTCATCCGGCCCGTGATCGCGCGGGCCGCGGCGCTCCTGCGCGGCGGCGGCCGCTTCGGGGTCGAGCACGACGACACGCACGGTGAGGCCGTGCCGGCGCTGCTGCGCGCCGACGGTCGCTTCACCGACGTAATGGATCACCAAGACCTGGCGGGCCGCCCGCGCTTCGCCACGGCGTCGCGCATGGCAGACTGACTCCTCGTGATGCTCTATGACTGCCGGTCGCTCGCCGATCGCGACCGAGGCATCGCCGCAGCGATCGAGGCGGTCAAGAACGGCGAGCTCGTCGTGCTGCCCACCGACACCGTGTACGGCATCGGTGCCGACGCCTTCACCCCTTACGCGGTCAAGGCACTCCTGGATGCCAAGGGCCGCGGGCGGCAGATGCCACCACCGGTGCTGGTCGGCTCCCGGCACACGCTCGACGGCCTGGTCTTCATGCTCCCCAAGGCCGCTCGCGAGCTCGCCGACGCGTTCTGGCCCGGCGCGCTGACCATCGTCGTCGAGCATGCGCCGAGCCTCCAGTGGGACCTCGGCGACACCGGCGGCACGGTGGCCGTGCGGATGCCGCTGCACCCGGTGGCGCTGGAGGTGCTGCGCGAGACCGGCCCGATGGCCGTCTCCTCGGCCAACAAGACCGGCCAGCCGGCGGCGGTCACCGCCGCCGAGGCGCAGGAGCAGCTCGGGTACGCCGTGCGGGTCTATCTCGAGGCGGGGGAGTGCCCCGACCCGGTGCCCAGCACGATCGTCGACCTGACCGGCGACGTGCCGAAGGTGCTGCGTGACGGTGCCGTGCCGCTGGAAAAGCTGCGCGACGTGGTGCCGGACATCGTCGGGCCGGGCCAGGAGCAGTGACGTGCCGCCGTTCACCGTCCTCCACGTGTGCATGGGCAACATCTGCCGCTCGCCCATGGCCGAGCGCCTGCTCGACCTCGCGGTGCGCGAGCGGCTGGCGAAGGTAGGCGCGGCTCCACCCGCCGACGAGCTGCTCCACAGCCACAGCGCCGGCACCGGCGGCTGGCACGCCGGCGAGGAGATGAACCCGCCGGCCGCACGGCAGGTGCGCGCCCGGGGCGGCGATGTAAACGGCTTTCTCGCCCGCAAGCTGCGCTCCGACCTCATCGACGCCGCCGATCTGGTGCTGACCGCGACGGCTGACCAGCAGGAGTACGTCGTCGCGCTGCGCCCGGACGCGGCGGCTCGCACGTTCGTGCTCGGCGAGTTCGGCCGCCTCCTCGCCGGTGTCGACCTGTCGGCTCTGCCGCCCGCCGAGCCCACCGCAGACGCCGTGTATGCCCGCGGGGTGGCCCTGGTCGAGGCCGTCGATGCCGCCCGCGGCTCGTCCACGGCCCTCCCCACCGACGACCTCGACGACCCGTGGGGACGCGGCGACCAGACGTTCAGCCGGGTGGCCGACGAGATCGAAGACACCCTCCACCCCTTGGCCACCGCCCTGATCCCCCTCCCCTGACCCGGGTTCACACGTCGACGATCGGCACCGACACGCCGGCGTTGGGGTTGAACCCCGACGGGACGGCCGTACGTACCCATTGCCGTGAAGGTCCTGGGGCTGCTTGCCGTCGTGGCCGGAGTGCTGCTCGTCGCGCCCCCGCCCGCCTCCGCACACGGCGCGCTGACCAACCCGGTCAGCCGGCTGGCGGCCTGCGGGGCGGAGGGCGACAGCGCCGGGACGGCGGCCTGCGCCGCGGCGCGGAAGGCGAGCCGGAACGACTTCGAGGACTGGGACAACCTCCGGCTCCCGGACGTCGACGGCCGCGACCGCGAGGTCGTGCCGGACGGCAAGCTGTGCAGCGCTGGGCTGAGCCGGTACCAGGGGCTGGACCTGCCGCGCGAGGACTGGCCGGCCACCGCGCTGACGGCGGGTGCGGACCTCACGTTCGCGTACCGGGGCACGATCCCGCACAAGGGCACGTTCCGGCTGTTCGTGACGCGTGACGGTTACGACGCTACGGAGCCGCTGACCTGGTCCGACCTGGAGACGAAGCCGTTCCTCACGGCGAAGGACCCGGCGATGCGCAGCGGCTCGTACCGGATCAAGGGCGAACTGCCATCGGGCAAGACCGGGCGGCACCTGATCTACACGATCTGGGAGAACTCGGATACTCCGGACACCTACTACTCGTGCTCAGACGTGATCTTCAAAGCGGCGGCGGCCAAGACCACGAAGGTCCAGCCGTCCGCCAGTGAGAGCGCGCCTGCCACCGAGGCGGCACCACCTGCTGTCGAGACGACCGCACCGCCAGCGGCCGCAGATCCGGAGCCTGTCTCCGCGACGAGCGCCCTGCCGCTGATCGGCGGCGGTGCCGCCCTGATCGTCCTGTTCGGCGCCGTCTACGCGATCCTCCTTCACCGCACCCGCTCCCGCCGCCACGACTGAACGCGACGCGCCTGACCGGGGGGTGCTTGGCTGGGAGTTCGCTGGCAATGTGCCGCCAATGGTGGGCGGTCGGCGGCTTGCTGGGAAGTGTTGGGTGCGTGTGGTCCAAGGCTCTCAAGTTGTTGATGTGTGGTGTCCTCGCCGGCCTGGCGCTCGCCGCGGCCGCTTTCCCGGCCAACGCGGCCCTCGGGCTTGGCATCAAAGCGGTCAGTGACACCTTCGTCGAACTGCCCAGCGACCTCAAGACGCCGCCGCCGGCCCAGCGCACCTACCTGTACGCCAACGACGGCAAGACGCTGATCACGTCGTTCTATGACGTCAACCGGGTCGACGTGCCGCTGGACCAGATCGCTCCGGCGCTCCAGAAGGGGATCGTCGCGGCCGAGGACGCCCGCTTCTTCGAGCACGGCGGTGTCGACGTGCGCAGCGTCGTGCGGGCGTTCGTGGCGAACGGGCGCGGTGGCACGGTCGAGCAGGGCGCCTCGACGCTGACCATGCAGTACGTCCGGAACGTGCTGAAGACGGACCCGAACCTCACGGAGCAGCAGCGCGAGGCGGCCACCGCCGAAACCGCGGGGCGCAAGCTCCAGGAGATGCGGTACGCGGTCGCCTTGGAGAAGGAACTGTCCAAAGAGGAGATTCTGAGCCGCTACCTGAACATCGCCTACTTCGGCGCCGGGGCGTACGGTGCCGCGGCGGCGAGCGAGCGGTACTTCAGCAAGTCGCCAGCCGATCTCACGCTCGCCGAGGCGGCGCTGCTGGCCGGGCTGGTGCAGGCGCCCGACGCCGACAGTCCGATCGGCGGCGACAAGACCCGGGCTCTGGAACGCCGGTCGTACGTGCTGGATCAGATGGCCCGCACCGGTGTGATCACGGTCGCCGAGGCCGACGCGGCGAAGAAGGAGCCGCTCACGCTGCGCCCCAAGGAGCAGCCGAACGGCTGCACGGCATCCGCCCAGAACCAGTGGGGCTTCTTCTGCGACTACGTCAAGCAGTGGTGGACGCAGCAGCCGGCGTTCGGCGCGACCGAAGCGGAGCGGGAGCAGGCGCTGCTGCGCGGCGGGTACTCGATCGTCACGTCCCTCGACCCGGACATCCAGAAGACCGCGCTGAGCCAGACGCTCAGCGTCTACGGGTACGACAACAAGCGCGCCGTGCCGATGGCGATGGTCGAACCGGGCACGGGCCGGGTGCTGGCGATGGCGGTCAACCGGCGTTACGGCCTGAACGGGACGATGAACCAGCTGGTCGCCGGCGGTGGCGACATCAACGGGTACCAGGCGGGCTCGTCGTTCAAGATGTTCACGATGCTGGCCGCACTGGAGGCCGGCATGCCCCTGGACACCGCGTTCGACGCGCCGTCCCGCCTCGTGTCGCAGTACCCGGCGAGCGGCCCGGGGACCTGCAACGGGTACTGGTGCCCGGCGAACGCCACCCCCTCGTGGATGGACGGCCGCCGGACGATGTGGGACGGCTTCGGCCGCTCGGTCAACACGTACTTCGTCTGGCTGGAGCAGCAGGTCGGCGCCGACAAGGCGGTCGAGATGGCACAGCGGCTGGGCATCACGTTCCGGGCGCGGTCCGACGCCGACTTCGCCGCCAAGAACCCGGAGGACTGGGGGTCGTTCACGCTGGGCGTGGCCGCCACGACGCCCCTGGATCTGGCCAACGCGTACGCCACGGTGGCTGCCGAGGGCACGTACTGCAAGCCGCTTCCCGTGGTGTCGATCACCGACTCGAATGGCGCGAAGGTGGCCGCCGCGGACCCACAGTGCCAGCGGGTGATCAGCGAGGACGTCGCGCGGGCGGCGACCGACGCGGCCCGTTGCCCGGTCGGGCAGCAGTCCGCGTTCGGCCGGTGCAACGGTGGCACCGCCGAGCAGGTGGGGCAGATCCTCGGCGGCCGGCCGGTGGCCGGCAAGACGGGTAGCTCGGAGGACAACTCGACGGAGACGTTCGTCGGCTTCACGCCGCAGGTGGCAGCAGCGGCGATCGCCGTCAACCCCGACGATCCGCAAGATCACGTCGGCTCTGCCGTGCAGCGCGAGGTGATCGTCGCGGTGGCGCGCACGATGGCGGCGGCGCTGAAGGGCGAGCCGCAGGAGGCGTTCACCCCGCCGAGCGAACAGATTGCTGGGGAAGCCCGCTCTAGACTGCCCCAATGAGCGAGGGAGCTGGCGGTCGCGCGCAACGAGGGCGAGATCGCGTGGTGCGAGTGGGTGGCGGGGCTGA
>NZ_JAIBNX010000019.1:53793-63885 GCF_026130045.1 Micromonospora sp. CPCC 205371 | reverse complement strand
GCGGGGGGGGGGGCGGGCGGGTGGCCGCCGGGCGCCGGGCGCCGCGGGTTCGGCTGCGGTGGTGGGGCTTGGCAGGGCGCCGAATCGCTTAACTCAACGGCGTTGAGACCTTGATCGACGCGTCGAGGCGCGGCGCTGCGGCAGCGCGGTCGAGACCCGCGCCGCCACGGACGGATGGCACGAGACCTACATGTGGTCGTGGTTGGCGGCCAACGACGGTCGGACTCGCTTGACTCATGGCGTCGCTCTGATCTCGGCCGCCGCCTAGTCGAGCGGCGGCCGAGTGGTTGGCGCGCGGCCGCGGATGCGGCGACGCGAGGGCCCACCGTCGAGGTCGGTGCGGTGGTCGGGCGGGACGCCCTCGCCGACGGGCGACCTCAGCGATCCTATCCGGGCATGGTCGGGCGGGCCTGTGCGAACGTCCAGCGGTGGCCGGCCAGATCGGCTGCCTCGTACGCCCGGTACCCGTGCTGGTGGATGTCCGAAACGATCGTTGCCCCGGCGGCCTTGGCGTGAGCGAAGTGCGCGTCCAGGTCGTCGACGAACACCCAGACCGCGTGCGTCGTCGGCCCGTCCGCTTGCTCCTTGCCGGGCTGCAGCAGCACCGGCACGTCACCGACGTGCAACTCGACCCACTCGGGATGCTCGCCCTCGGCCGGTATCCCGTCGCGTGACGTCAGACCGAAGACGCGTGCCAGCCAGCGGGCCGCCGCCGGCGGGTCCGGGTAGTACAACGCGACGTGCAGGCGGGCGACCTCTCGTGGCCGGTGCGGACGGCTCTCCCGCTCGGCGCACCAGGTCACGAACCACCGGATGACGTTGGACCAGAACATCGCGGACTTGTCCGCGTCGCCGCCGGGCAGCAGGTACTGCCGGACCCGCACCCGGGTGCCATCACCAGCGGACTCGAACCGGATGTCCACCTCGGTGTCGTCGACGGAGCTGCGGTACACGAGCCGGGCACCAGGCTCCCAGATGGTGATCCGGCCGAGCTCCAGCGCGTCGCCCGTGTCGTCGTCGTACACCTCCAGCACCCGCCCGCCGACGCCCGGCTCGATGCGTTGAGCGATCGCCCGGCCGGCGTCCCAGAAATTGATCGGACCGCGCACCCACCACAGGTCGATCTCCTCGGTGAAGATGGTGAAGGCGGTCAGCGGGTCGACGGCGACGTCGACGGAAGCGGTGGCGGATTGCTCGGTCACGATCGTTCCTTTCGCTGAGTTGGCGTCGCTGTCGCCGTGCGCAGCTCGACGTGGCGCTGGAACGCGGTGAGCTGCTCGGTCCAGTGGGCCTGCACCTGGTCGAGCCAGGCGCGCAGCGCCACGAGCGGCTCGGGACGCAGCCGGAACACCCGCAGCCGGGCATCATGTGGCACGCGCTCGTCGATGACGAGTCCGGCCTCGCGCAGCACCTTGAGGTGCCGGCTCATCACCGGGGCCGAGGTGCCGGTGGCGCCGGCCAGCTCGCCGGCTCGGCGTGGCTGCTGGCCGAGCAAGCGCACCACCTCGCGTCGCGTGGGATCAGCGAGCACCTCGAAGATCTCGTCAGCCGGGTCCTTGCCCATGGCAACAATAGTTAGCGCTTGCGCTAACTATTGTCAAACGCCGACGGTGCGGTACCCGGGCGACGGCGGACGGCATGGACGACATCGGGCTTGCCGCCCACGGCCCTCCGTCGTCGCCGTTCCCAGGCTGCGGCGCCCGTGCTCAGGCGGTCGACGGCCGCGACGACCGCGCTCACGCCGCGGCTGACGTCGATCAAGGACATCTGCATGGATCAAGGGCAAATGCACGCGAAAATGAGATCGAATCGCGTGCGTTTGCCCTTGATCGACGGGCGAAGGGGCGGCGGGGCGCGATGGGCGCGGCGGCGCGGGCAGGGGCGCGGCGGGTGTGCATGGGGCGGAGGGGTGGACGGTTGGGGCATTGACTTCCGTGAGGGTCGCCACGAGGATGGGAGCGCTTCCACTCTCATCCTTCGATGTCCTGGAGGGCGGCCGGTGAACCGGACGAAGATCAGCATCGCGGCGGTCACCGTGCTCGCGCTCGTGGGCGTCGGCCTCGGCACCGTCAGCGCGTACGCCGAAGAGGTCGAGCACATCGACAACGGCACATTCGACGGCTCCACGGCACCGTGGTGGGCCACCGAAAACGCCCCGATCTCCGCCGTCGACGGCAAGCTGTGCTCCGAGGTGCCCGCCGGCACCACGAACCCATGGGACGCCAGCATCGGCCACGGCGACATCCCGCTGGTCGAGGGCGCCCCATACTCGTTGACCTTCACCGCCTCGGCGACCACCGCCGTGACCGTCAAGGCGAACGTACAGCTCAATGAGGCGCCATTCACGACGGTGCTGTCCCGTGACGTCGCGCTGACCGCCACGCCGCAGACGTTCACTTACGATTTCACCGGCAGCCTCGACTCGACCAACGGCGTGTTCACCTTCCAACTGGGCGGTGGCGCTGAAGCGTTCACGTTCTGCCTCGACGACGCCTCGCTGACCAGCGACGAAGCCGGGCAGCCCGGAGAACCCGAGCAGGTCGAAAACGGGGGCTTCGAAGAGGGCACCAGCGGCTGGTTCACGTACGGCACGACGACCGCCGGCGTGGAGAACGGGCAGCTGTGCGCGGACGTGCCGGGCGGGCTCGCGAACCCGTGGGACGCCGGCATCGGCCAGAACGGCGTGGCGCTCGTGCAGGGCGCGGAGTACTCGTTCTCGTTCCGGGCCAGCGCCGACCCGCCGGCCACCGTGCGGGCCGCGGTGCAGCTGGGCGAGGAGCCGTGGACGGCGGCCCTGTCCGAGACGGTCGCCCTCACGGCGACGAGCACGGTGTACACGTACACCTTCACCTCGCCGGTCGGCAGCGAGAACGGCCAGGTGGTGCTCCAGGTCGGCGGCAACGCGACGGCATACCGGCTGTGCCTGGACGACGTGTCGCTGCGCGGTGGCGAGGAGGAGCCGCCGTACGTGCCGGACACCGGGCCGCGCGTGCGGGTCAACCAGGTCGGCTACCTGCCCAAGGGCCCCAAGAACGCGACCGTGGTGACCGCCGCGACCGAGCCGCTGGCCTGGCAACTGGCCAACAGCAGCGGCGCCGTCGTCGCGAGCGGGCAGACGACGCCGCGCGGTGTCGACGCCGCGTCCGGCCAAAATGTACACACAGTGGACTTCACGGCGTTCGGCACAGCGGGCGCGGGATACACGCTCACCGCCGACGGCGAGACCAGCCACCCCTTCGACATCTCCGGCGACCTGTACAGCCAACTGCGCTCCGACGCGCTGCAGGTGTTCTACATCCAGCGCAGCGGTATCGCGATCGACGGCAACCTGGTGGGCGAGCAGTACGCCCGCCCGGCCGGCCATCTCGGCGTGGCACCGAACAAGGGCGACACCGATGTGCCCTGCCAGGCCGGCATCTGCGACTACCGGCTCGACGTGCGCGGCGGCTGGTACGACGCGGGCGACCACGGCAAGTATGTGGTCAACGGCGGCATCGCCACCTACCAGCTGCTGAACGCGTTCGAGCGCACCAAGACGGCGGTCACCGCGAAGCACGGCGCGGGCCTCGCCGACAGCACGCTGCGGGTGCCCGAGCGCGGCAACGGCGTACCGGATGTCCTCGACGAGGCCCGCTGGGAGCTGGAGTTCCTGCTGCGCATGCAGGTCCCGGCCGGCAAGCCGCTCGCCGGCATGGCGCACCACAAGATCCACGACCAGAACTGGACCGGGCTGCCGCTGCAACCCGAAGACGACCCGCAGCAGCGCGAGCTGCACGCGCCGACCACCCCGGCCACGCTCAACCTGGCCGCCGTGGCCGCACAGGGCGCCCGCCTGTTCGCACCGTACGACGCCGCCTTCGCCGCCCGGTCGCTGGCCGCCGCCAAGACCGCGTACGCCGCGGCGAAGGCGAACCCGACCCGGTACCAGGACCCGAACGACAACACCGGCGGCGGCACGTACGGCGACAACGACGCCACCGACGAGTTCTACTGGGCGGCCGCCGAGCTCTACCTGACCACCGGCGACGAGGCGTACTGGCAGGAGGTGACCGCCTCGCCGCACCACACGGCCGACGTGTTCACCTCGTCGGGCTTCGGCTGGGCCCGCCCCCCCCCCCCCGCCCGCCTCGCCCTGCCACCCGTGCCCAGCGCCTTCCCCTCCCCCGAGCGCCGGCGGCTGCGTCCCTCGGTGACGGCGGCCGCCGACCGGTACCTGGCGACCCTTCGCGCCGAGGCGTACGGGTTGCCGATGAAGGGCGACGCCGGGCACTACTTCTGGGGCGCCAACAGCAACCTCATCAACAACGCGGTCGTGCTGGCCACGGCGTTCGATCTGACCGGCGACGCGGCGTACAAGGACGGCGCCGTGCAGAGCATGGACTACATCTTCGGCCGCAATGCCCTCAACCAGTCCTATGTGACCGGTTGGGGCGAGAAGAGCAGCCAGAACCAGCACAGCCGCATCTTCGGCCACCAACTCGACGAGAGCCTGCCGAACCCGCCGGCCGGCACCATCGCCGGTGGCGCCAACGCATCCCTCGACGACCCGTACGCCAAGCAGCTGCTCAACGGTTGCAAGCCGATGTTCTGCTACGTCGACCACATCGACTCGTACGCGACGAACGAGCTGGCCATCAACTGGAACTCGGCGCTGGCCTGGATCGCCTCGTTCCTCGCCGACCAGGGCGACGGTCAGGCGGCGGCCCCCGGCAGCTGCACCGCGAAGTACACCAACTACGGCACCTGGGCCGGCGGTGGCGGCTTCACCGGTCAGGTGAATGTCACCAACACCGGCAGCACGCCGGTCGACGGCTGGACGGTGCGGTTCGCGTTCACCGGCGACCAGAAGCTGCGCGAGGCGTGGATGGGCAAGGCCACCCAGTCCGGCGCGACGTTGACCGCCCGCAACGAGAGCTACAACGGCCGGATCGACCCGGGCGGGCAGGCGATGTTCGGCTTCAACGCCACCACCGCGGGCGGCGCGAATCCAGCCCCGCTCTTGGTGACGCTGAACGGTGCCGCCTGCGCCATCGGCTAAATGAGGGTGTCCGGCACGTCGTAGACCGGCCACCCGTCGGAGCCGCGCCGCATCGTCTGGTGTGGGCGGTGCGGCTCCGACCTGCCGGGCGTGAGCAGATGCGTGACGTCCGCGCCGCGCAGGCTCAGCGCGTCGGCGACGAGCATCCGGTGGCAGTTGCGCCAGTACGTCTCCGCGCACATGACGGCCAGCCGTTGGGTGGCCGCCCGAGCGACCAACTCGTCCACCGTCGAGCGGAAGTCCACTGTGTCCATGTGGTCCGCGTACCCCGCGAAGGCCGGGCTGTGCAGCGCGGTGTGCCGCGAGTCCCGGCGCCGCGACCGCCTCCCGCCCAGCGTCTCGCCCTGCCACTCGTAGGCGATGCCCGCGGCGTCCAATGTGGCCCCGAGCGCCTCGCGGCCGAACTGCGGGTGCCGCCGAGACACCGGATACCGGCGGATGTCGACGAGCACGCCGATACGCGCCTCACGCAGCACGGCGACCAGCTCCTCGACCGGCCGTGCGCCGTGCCCCACGGTGAAGACCTCGGTCACGGCTCGGACCGGTCGCGCTCCTGCCATGTACACAGGCAGACCTTGTTGCCGTCTGGGTCCGACAGGACCCAGAAGCTCGGCGCGCCGTCGTCGCTGACCAGCGTGCCGCCCGCGGCGAGCGCCGCGTCGATGCGCGACCGCACCTGCGCGGGCTCGACCCACACGTCCGGATGCCAGCGCTGGCGCGGCTCCTCGCGGCCCGACTGCTGGAACCACATCGTCGGCAGCGCGCCGTGCGGATCGTTCAGCTCGTCCTCCATGCCGGGCGCCGGGTTGTCGGCGAACGCCAGCACCGCGCGCCAGAACGGCCGGATCGTCGCGTACGCGGGCGCGTCCAGAGCAAGTTCGAGGCGGGAGACGGTCGCCGACTCCGTGCGCAAGCCGGCGTCCGCGGCGAGCGCCGAGATGGTACGGGCCAGCCGCACGTCCCGCTCGGTGACCCCGTGGACGTCGTGGCTGCTGAGCCGGGCGTCGAGGTGCGTGTAGCGCAGGTCGAGGTCAGGGTGGTGGTCCTCGTGCTCGGCCGCCTCGGCGATGGCGTTCAGTAGCGACACCCCGGTCGCGAAGTCCGGTGTGCTGATGCGGGTCTGTAAGCCGCCGATCAGGTAGGCCCACCCCTCCAGCCCGGCGTCGGCGATCTGCTTTCCGGTCAACTTGGTCATGGGGCCATGCTCGCGCATTCACCGCTCGTCCGCTCTCCGTTGGCGTACCGGACCCCTGTGGCCGGTAGACACCCTGTCGTGTCCAAGTACCGCTGGATTGTGCGCGGCGTCCTCGCCGCGATGGCCTGCGCGACCGCGATCGCGCCCGGTGCCGCCGAGGCGCGGCCCTCCAACGCCGGCCGTTTCGACCTGCAAGCCCACCGCGGCGGCCTCGGGCTGCGCTCGGAGAGCACGCTCAGCTCGTTCGGCAACGCGCTGCGCCTGGGCGTCGACACGCTGGAACTGGACATTCAGATCACCGAGGACGGTCAGGCGGTGGTCACCCACGACCGGCGGGTCGACGGCCGCAAGTGCGTCGACACCGCGCCGGTGACCGCGGGCGACCCGGAGTTCCCGTATGTCGGCAAGTACGTCAAGACGCTCACGCTCGCGCAGGTCAAGGCGCTCGACTGCGGCTCGACGCGGCTCGCCGACCACCCCGGGCAGGTGCTGTCGCCCGGGTCCCGGATGCCGCTGCTGCGCGAGGTGTTCGGCCTGGTTGGGCGGTACCGGGCGGACGGCGTGCGGCTGAACATCGAGACCAAGGTCGAGGCCGGCGCGCCGCAGGAGACCGCGCCGCGCGAGCAGTTCGTGCAGGTGGTGGCCGCTGAGATCCGGGCCGCCGGGTTCCTGCGCCGGGTCACCATCCAGAGCTTCGACTGGGGCGCGCTGATGCGCATGCGGGAGGTCGAGCCGCGGCTGCCGCTGGTCGCGTTGACCAACCGCGACTTCCTGCAGACCGGGCAGCCGGGCGCGTCGCCGTGGCTCGGCGGCCTCGACATCGACGACTTCGGTGGCGACCCGATCGCGGCGGTGAAGTCGTTCGGCGTCGACGCGTTCTCACCGGTGCATGGCTTCCCGCAGAACGGCAAGGTAACGGATCCGAACTACCAGCCGTACGTCACGCGCGAGATGGTGCGGCACGCGCACCGCAACGGCGTCAAGGTCGTGCCCTGGACGATCGACGATCCGGCCACAATGGACAAGCTTATCGACGATGGCGTCGACGGCATCATCACCGACTACCCGGACCGGCTGCGCGGCGTGCTCGCCGCCCGCGGGTACAAGCTGCCGCGCGGATACGCGGCGCCGTTCGACATCCAGGGCCACCGGGGTGCCCGCGCGGTACGGCCGGAGAACACGCTCGCTGGGTTCCGGTACGCGTTGGCCAACCCCGACGTGTCCACACTGGAGCTGGACGCGGGCGTGACGGCGGACGGCCACCTCGTGGTCATCCACGACCGGACCGTCAACGGCAGCCACTGCGTCGACACGGCTCCCGTGTTCGCCGGCGACCCCGAGTTCCCGTACGTCGGCAAGCGGGTGCACGACCTCACCCTCGCTCAGCTCAAGACGCTGGACTGCGGTAGCAGGACGCTGCCGGAGTTCCCGCGCCAGCAGGCGGTGCCCGGCGAGCGCATCCCGACCCTGGGCGAGGTGTTCGGCGCGGTCGCCGCCAGCGGTCGCCGCGACGTGCGGCTGAACATCGAGACGAAGATCAGCCCGCTGGTCGCGGACACCGCCGACTACCGGACGTTCACCACCAAGCTGGTGCGGGCGATCGGCGCGGCCGGGCTCGCCCGGCGGGCCACGATCCAGTCGTTCGACTGGCGCACCATCATGCTCGCCCGCAGGCTCGACCCGCGCATCGAGACGGTGGCGCTGGTCTGGCAGTACGGGCCGGCCGAGTGCGCCGGCCTCGCCGACGAGTGCTCACTCCAGGCGGTTTACGGCGACCCGCGCGTGAAGAGCCCGTGGACCGGCGGCCTGGACTGGTGGCGGTACCGCGACCTCGGGCGGCTGGTCCGCGCGTCCGGCGCGTCCACAGTGTCCTCGAACTGGCAGGTGCACGACCCCGCGCAGGGCACCGTCGCCTCGCCGGACTGGTACCTGCGCCAGAGCCCGGCCTACTTCCACGGCCCGACGGTGGGCAAGCTCCAGGACCGCTACGGGCTCAAGGTGATCCCGTACACGATCAACGACGAGCCGACCATGCAGCGCCTCATCGACCTCGGCGTCGACGGCGTCATCAACGACGAGCCGACCATGCAGCGCCTCATCGACCTCGGCGTCGACGGCGTCATCACCGACGACCCGGACCTGCTCGTCGCGGTCGCGCGCCGCAACGGCCTGCGCTGATCGGAGCTAGCCCGGCCGGGCAGAGACCGCTATACAAACGCGTAGATGAGCCCCGCGGGGAGAGAGATCGCCATCAGCGCGAAGGCGACGGTGGCGACGTACGGGATGGCCGTGCCCCAGCCGTCGACCTTGACGTGATGGTTCGCCGGGTCCTGAGGGTCGTAGACGACCTCGACGCGGCCGGACCCGATCGCGCGGCGACCGTGGCGAGTTGGTACCCGCCGGGGGGCACGAACTCGCCACAAACCCCGCCGGGCCGTCACGCTCGCCGCGTAGCCACAGCCGGCGCGGCGGGCGGCGGCCGCGGCGGGCGCCTGGCGGGTGTTAGGCCGGGGTGAGGGTGACGGTGACCGTTTTTGTGTAGAAGTCTCTTGCGGCGGGGCCTTGCTCGCGGGGGCCGTAGCTGGAGTCCTTGTCGCCGCCGAACGGGGCGTGGAAGTCGACGCCGGCCGTCGGCGCGTTGACCTTGACCATGCCGGTCTCGAAGCGGGGGGCGAGGGTCAGCGCCGCCGTCAGGTCGCGGGTGAATAGCGCGGCCACCAAGCCCTGCCGTACCCCATTGGCGGCCTCGATCGCGGCCTCCGGCGAGGCGGCCGGTACGACGGCGCAGATCGGCCCGAAGATCTCCTCGGAGAGCAGGGCGTCGCCG
Organism: Micromonospora sp. CPCC 205371; assembly: GCF_026130045.1. Classification (GTDB taxonomy): domain Bacteria; phylum Actinomycetota; class Actinomycetes; order Mycobacteriales; family Micromonosporaceae; genus Phytohabitans. The sequence goes on along the minus strand of NZ_JAIBNX010000019.1, from coordinate 54,825 downwards.
TCGGGGACGGCCGTCACCACCGTCGGGGCGACGAAGAAGCCGTCGCGGTCGAGCGCCGCCCCACCCGTCAGCACCTTCGCTCCACGCCCGGCGGCGTGCCGCGCGGCCTCGACGACCGCGTCGCGGGCGCCCTCGTCGATGACCGGTCCGGCGACGGTACCGAGGTCCGCCGGGTCGCCCACCGGCAGCGCCTCGACGGCGGCGGTCAGCCGCTCCGCGAAGTCGTCAGCAGCGCCAGTACCGCCGACCACGATGACGCGGCTGGTGGCGGTGCATTTCTGGCCCGCGTACCCCATCGCGGCGCCCGCGATCGTGCGCGCCGCCGCGTCGAGGTCGGCGTCGGGCAGGACGACGGACGGGTTCTGGCCGCCCATCTCGCACGGTGGGGGGTCGCCAGGCGCGGGGGCCGCCCCGCGTACCCGCCGGCCGGGGGGGGGGGAGCGGGGGAACGGGACCGCGCCGCCCGCCCCGACCAGCGCCGCACCGGCCGCACCGCCGCCGGTCACCACCGTCAGCGGCAGCGCGTCTCCGAACAACTCCGCCAACCGCAATGCCACCGCCGGTGACTGCTCGGCCGGCTTGAGGACCACGCCGTTGCCGAACGCCAGGGCGGGCGCGGCCTTCCACAGTGGAATCGCCACGGGGAAGTTCCACGGCGTGACGAGGCCGGCCACGCCGTGCGGGCGGCGGCGGGTGTGCAGCAGCGAGACGCCGTCGGAGGCGGGGAAGACGTCGCCCTCGGGAAGCAGGGCCGCCTGTGCGAAGTACCGCAGGATCGCGACGCCGCGGGCGACCTCGCCGCGGGCCTCGGCCACCGGTTTGCCGACCTCGCGCACGACGAGCGCGGCCACCTCGTCCGCGGCGCCCGCCAAAGCTTCGGCGCACGCGCTCAGCGCGGCGGCCCGCTCGGTCGCCGGCCGGCGCGCCCAGTCGGCGCCGGCGGCGCGGGGGCGGTCGGCGGGGGGGGGGGGCCGGGGGCGGGCGGGGGCGGGGGGCTCGGCGGGGGGGGGGGGGGGGGGGTGGGGGGGGGGG
>NZ_JAIBNX010000019.1:0-53783 GCF_026130045.1 Micromonospora sp. CPCC 205371 | reverse complement strand
CAGGGCGGGCACGGCGGCGGGGGTGGGTCCGCCGGCGGCGGCGACCTGGGATCGGGCGCTGTCGGGCGCCTGGACGACGACGTCGTGGGGCGCCTGCGGGGAGGTACTCACGATTTGCGACACGGCAAGCTCCTAACGGCCGACCACGGTCACGGGGTTGTGCAGCGTTCCGACGCCGGCGATGTCAATGCCGCCGAGGCCGCGGGGGGGGAGGGTGAAGCCACGGTCGGGCACGACGCCGGTGCCGGTGAGCAGCCCGGCGCCGGCGGGGAAGTCGAGCGACCGGGTCAGCCAGTCGACCAGCTCCTCGGGCTGGCGGGCCAGCTGCGCGGTCGAGGTGGTGCCGGTGTACGCGTCGGCGCCGTCACGCTCGACCCGCACCGCCACGTCGAACGGGCCCTGCACCTGCCACGCCGGCACGATCGCCGGCCCCAGTGCGCACGCGCGGCTGTAGATCTTGGCCTGCGGCAGGTACAGCGGGTTCTCGCCCTCGATCGATCGGCTGCTCATGTCGTTGCCGACGGTGTAGCCGAAGATCTCGCCCGCGGCGTTGACGACGAGGCCCAGCTCGGCCTCGGGCACGTCCCAGCCGGAGTCGGCGCGGATGCCGACCGGCTCGCCGTCGGCGACGACCCGCGCGGCGGTGCTCTTGAAGAACAGCTCGGGGCGGTCGGCGGCGTACACGTGGTCGTACAGCTTGCCGTGCCCGGCCGGCTCGGACTCCTCGCGTCGCCCCTCCCGGCTGCGCTGGTACGTCACGCCGGCGGCCCACACCTCCTGCACGTCCACGGGCGCGAGCACCGTGCCGGCGGCGTCGGCGGGCGCGGCGGCCGCCTCGTACACGGCCCGCGCCTCGGGCAGGGGCATGGCCAGCAGGCCGGCCAGGGTCTGGTCGAGGGCGAGCAACTGGCCGTTGCGGCGGACCACCCAGCGGCGGCCGTGCACGGGGTGCTCGACGTGGATCAGCACGCCCCCAGGCTACGGCCCGGCGCCCCTCACCGGGCCGTAGCCCCTCCGGTGCCGGCGTTGCTCTCTTGATCGCCCGCTGGGCGGCGGGCCGTACGCTGGCGCGGTGGTCGATCGATGCCGGAGGATTACCGAGTCGCGGATCTTCGAGGTGTTCATCGTCTTCGCCATCATCGCGAACGCGATCGTGCTGGGCATCGAGACGTACGAGCACCTCGGCACCGCCCGACCGCTGCTGCACGGTCTGGAGTGGACCTTCCGCGGCGTGTTCGTCGCCGAGATCGCCATCCGCATCGTGGCGCACGGCCGCCGTCCCCAGGACTTCTTCAAGCACGGCTGGAACGTGTTCGACTTCGTGGTGATCGCCGCCGCCTTCCTCCCCGGCTTGCACGGCGAGTCACCCGTGCTGCGCATCATCCGGATCGCGCGGGTCGTGCGGCTCGTACGCTTCTCGCCCGGCCTGCGCACGATCGTGGCGGCGCTGTTGCGCAGCCTGCCCGGGGTGGGCGGCTTCCTCGCACTGGCGATGGTGACGCTGTACGTGTACGGGATGGCGGGGTGGCTCATCTTCGGCGACCGGTACCCGGACGAATACGGCACTATCGGGCGGGCGGTGCTGACGCTGTTCGTGCTGCTGTCCCTGGAGACGCTGCCCGACCTGATCGAGCAGGGCATGGCGGTCTCCCCGTGGACTCTCGTGTACTACGTCAGCTACGTGCTGATCACCGCGAACCTGCTGCTGAACATCCTGATCGCCGTCATCGTCAACTCCATGGAGGAGGCCCGGCGCCTGGAGATGACCGAGCGGATCGGCGCCGACGATGACCACGACGGCGTCCCCGACGAGTTCGACCGCATCATGATCAGCCAACACCTCGACGACCTCCGCGCCCTGGTAGCCAAGCTAGAACGCGAGCTCCGCATAGACCGCGACGACAAGCACTAACGCCAGGCGGCGCCCGCCCTCCGCGCGGCCGCCGCCCCTATCCCCGCCGATCAAGGGCGAACGCACGTGGCAGGGCCCTACAGGTGAGGGCCGAGCAGCGTGAGGTCTGCGGGGGAGAGGCGGTCGCGGGCCGTCTTGGCCTGGGGCCGGTCGGGGCACAGCAGGGGCGGCGCGCTGCCCTCGACGAGCCCCCGCCGCCCGTCGGCGGGGAGCCCGAGGTCGGCGGCCGCGAGGTTGTCGGCGAGCTGCTCGCCGGTCCGGGCTCCGACCACCACCGTGCTCACCGCGGGACGGCCGAGCAGCCAGGCCAGCGCCACCTGCGCGGCCGACACGCCGTGCGCCTCGCCGACCTGTACCAGGACCTCGACAGTGTCGTAGAGCTTGTCCTGGTCGTACACGGGCGGCTCGTCCCAGTCGGTGAGCTGGCGGCTGCCGGCGGGCGCCTCGTGGTCGCGGCGGTATTTGCCCGAGAGCAGGCCGCCGGCGAGGGGGCTCCACACCAGCACGCCGAGCCCCTGGTCGACGGCCGCCGGGATCAGCTCGTACTCGGAGTCACGCGCCTGCAACGAGTAGTAGATCTGCTGGCTGACCGGCCGGGGCAGGCCGCCGAGTTGGGCCGTGCCGATGGCCTTCATCAGCTGCCAGCCGGCGAAGTTGGACACTCCGACGTACCGCACCTTGCCCGCCCGGACCAGCAGGTCCAGCGCCTCGAACGTCTCTTCCAGCGGCGTCAGCCCGTCCCACTCGTGCAGCTGGTACAGGTCGATGTGGTCGGTCTGGAGCCGCCGCAGGCTCGCCTCGCAACCGGCGATGATGTGGTGTCTGGACAGGCCGGCGTCGTTGGGGCCTGGGCCCATCCGGAAGCGCACCTTGGTCGCGAGCAGCAGGTCGTCGCGGCGGCCACGCAGCACCTCGCCGACGATCTCCTCGGACGCGCCGTCCGAGTACACGTCGGCGGTGTCGATGAGATTGATACCGGCGTCGAGGCAGCGGTCGACCTGCTTCCGCGCCTCGTCGACACCGGTCGTGCCGACGTTGGCGAAACCGCCCTTGCCGCCGAAGGTCATCGTGCCCATCGACAACACCGAAACCTGGAGGCCCGACTGGCCCAGCGCCCTGTACTCCACAAGCTCACCGTAGTCGGTGCCGCTGCCCAGCGGCCGCAGGTGGGCCTACTCCTCGTCGGCGAACACGACCTCGCGGCGCTTGCGGATCGCCGGCAGGACGGCGACGACGAGCGCGGCCGCCGCCAGGGCGAGGAGCGCCGCTGAGATCGGCCGGGTCAGGAACACCGACGCGTCGCCGCGGGAGATGATGAGTGCCCGCCGCAGGTTCTCTTCGAGCAGAGGGCCGAGGACGAAGCCGAGCAGCAGCGGCGCTGGCTCGCAGCCGCATTTGATCAGGATGTAGCCCAGGATTCCGAAGAACACGATCGCGTAGACGTCGTACGCGTTGAACCCCAGGGAATAGGTGCCGATCGCCGCGAACAGGATGATCATCGGGAACAGCACCTCGTAGGGGATGCGCAGCATGCGTACCCAGATGCCGATCAGTGGCAGGTTCAGCAGCAGGAGCAGCGCGTTGCCGATCCACATCGACGCGATCAGGCCCCAGAACAGCGCCGGTTCGTCGGTGATGACGTTTGGTCCCGGGGTTATGCCGTGGACGATGAACGCGCCGACCATCAGCGCCATCACAGGGTGAGCCGGCAGTCCAAGGGTGAGCAGCGGGATGAACGAAGTCTGCGCGGCGGCGTTGTTCGCCGACTCGGGGCCGGCCACGCCCTCGATCGCGCCGTTGCCGAACTCCCGCTGCCGCTTCGAGACCCGCTTCTCGACGGCGTACGAGGTGAACGACGCCAGCACGTGGCCGCCGCCGGGCAGTACGCCGAGCGCGGTGCCCAGACCGGTGCCGCGCAGGATCGGGCCGACGATCCGGCGCCGGTCCTCGCTGGTCGGCCAGAGGTTTTTCACCTTGCTGACGACGGCGCCGCGGGTCTGCTCGTGCCCCAGGTTGCGCTGGTTCTCTAGGTTTCTGAGAATTTCCGCCACCCCGAACATGCCGACGGCGACCGACACGAAGTCGATGCCGCCGTACAGCTCGCGCTGGCCGAACACGAACCGGGGCGTGCCGGTGTAGATGTCCTGGCCCACCGTGCCGAACGCGACGCCGAGCGCGATCATCGCCAGGGCCTTGAGCGTCGAGCCGCGCGCCAACGCGATCGACACGATCAGGCCGAACAGCACCAGCGAGAAATAGTCCGCCGGGCCGAATCGCAGCGCGACGCTGGCCAGTGGTGGTGCTGCGACGGCCAGGGCGACGGTGGCCACCGTTCCGGCGATGAACGACCCGATCGCGGCGGCGGCCAGGGCGGGGCCGGCTCGGCCCTGGCGGGCCATCGCGTGGCCGTCGAGAGCGGTGACCGCGGCCGACGACTCACCCGGGAGGTTGATCAGGATCGCAGTGGTCGAGCCGCCGTACTGCGCGCCGTAATAGATGCCGGCCAGCATGATCAGCGCTGTCACGGGCTCGAAGCTGAACGTGATCGGCAGCAGCATCGCCACCGTCGCCGTCGGCCCGATGCCGGGCAGCACGCCGACCGCTGTTCCGAGCAGGACGCCCACGAAGCAGTAGAGGACGTTCTGGATCAGGAGGGCCGTCGAGAAGCCCAGCGCGAGGTTGTCGAGAAGTTCCATGCCTCATTCCGGTGGCGGCGTCAGAACGGGAGCCACGGACCCCACAGTGGAATCCGCAGCTGGAGACCGACGACGAAGATGAGCGTGCTGGCGATGGTCAGCCCGACGGTCACGGCCGCGGCCACGAGCGGCCGCACCCGCGAGCTGGCCAGTGTGGTCAGGAGGGCGGTCACCGCCGATGTCGGTACGAATCCGAGGCGCCTGACGAAGAATCCGAAGAACAGGACAGCGAGCACGATGGCGGTGACCGCACGCCAAGGGATCGCCCCGAACGAGAGCACTTCGCCGGCGACGAGCCCCTTGAGGACGATCGCCAGGCCGAGGGCGGCCAGGATCGCGCCGACCAGCAGCGGGAAGTAGCCGGGGCCCATCCGCAGTGGGGTGCCCAGCTCGTAGCCGAGCGACCTCACCACGAATGCGCCACCGATCAGGACGAAGATTCCCCCGGCGAGGACGTCCGGGAAGGACCGTCGACGCTCCACCTCAGGATGCCTTGACCCCGGCGTCGGCTATGACCTTCGCCCAGGTTTTGAGCTGCTCGTCGAGGTGTGCCCGGTGTGCCTCCGGCGTCGCATCTTCCGCCGGGACCGGCGCGGTGCCAAGCTTGGCCATCTGGTCGATGACGCCCTGGTCGGCCAAAGCCTTCTTCAGCGCGTCGGACAGCTTCTGGACGACTTCCTGCGGCGTGCCGGCTGGGACGTAGAGGCCGTGCCACACGCTCACCTGGAGCTGGGGGAGCCCGGCTTCGGCCGTGGTGGGCAGGTCGGGCAGGCTCTTCACCCGCTCCGGCGTGGTGACCGCGTACGCCTTCACCTTGCCCGCGGAGATCTGGCCGCTGGTGTTGGTCGTCTGGTCGCACATGAAGTCGACCTGGCCGCCGACGAGGTCGGTCAGCGCGGGGCCGGTGCCTTCGTACGGGACCTCTTGGAGTTTGACACCGGCGGCGTCCTGGAACAGCAGGCCACACAGGTGGGACGCGGCACCGATGCCGGCGTTGGCAAGGGTGACCTTGCCGGCGTTCGCCTTCACGTGGGTCACGAGATCCTGGAGCGTCGCGGGGGCGAAGTCTTTACGGGCCACGATCGTCATCGGCACTTCGGTGACGAGCCCGACCATCTCGAAGTCCTCGAGTGGCTTGTAGCCCAGGTTCTTGTACAGGGCTGGGGCCGTGGACATGCCGATGTGGTGCATGAGCACGGTGTAGCCGTCGGGCTCGGCCCGGGCGACGTCGCCGGCGGCGATCGTGCCACCGGCGCCCTCGACGTTCTGGACGACGATCTTGGCGCCGAGCTCCTTGGCCATCGGCTCGGAGATCATGCGTGTGACGGTGTCCGTCGGGCCACCCGCGCTGAAGGGCACGACGAACGTGATGTTCTGGTCCGGGTAGTTTCCGGCGGTGCCGTCGCCTGTGCTGCCGCCATTGTCGGAACAGGCGGCACCGAGGGAGACGGCGGCGATCGCGGCGATCGTCCGCGCGGCGGCTCGGTGCCTGCTGGTCGTTCTCATATCGCGACCTCCTCATCAGCGAGCGCTTGTCGTCGATGCGTGGCGGACCGTCACCATACCGCTATCCCGGGAGCCGTGATCGATGCCGGCGTATCACTATCGTTGCGCTTCGAAGTGCTCCTTCATCGCCGGGTAGTAGTCGTCGAAGTCCGGTGCTGGTCGGCCGTCGCGCGAGGCCACCAGCGCGTCCAGGTAGTACTCCCAGCCGGGGCCGATGTCGCCGACGCCCTCCGTGTCGGTCAGGTGCTGCGTGAACCGCAGCTCGGTCACGCCCGCGCTCTCGGCCAGCACCATGTCCACGAGCCAGCTGCCGCGCTCGTCCACGGCGGAGAGCGCCAGCCGGTGCGGTGGCTCGCACGCGTCGATCGTCATGTCCATCCAGGGCTTGCCCTCTTCGTACGCCATCTGGACCTTGATCGTGTGCCCCGGCGCCGCGTCGCCTTGCCAAGGGCCGAACCAGCGTGCAGTGCGCTCGGGATCGGTGAGGCTCGCCCAGACGTCGACCACGGGCGCGCGGAACGTGCGGGTCAGCACGAGGTCGTTGCCGAACAGTCGGCCGGTGGGTGTCAGGCTCATGCGGTCTCCTTCTGGGTTGAGTGGCGCCGGGCGGCGGCGTGCCGCTCGCGGCGGGCGCGGTAGACCTCGGTCTCCAGCGCGTCGAGGCGGTGCTGCCAGCCCGACGGGCGCGTCAGCCTTTCCAGCCACCCGGCCAACTCGTCGAGGGGCGCGGTGACCAGCGTGTAGACGCGGCAGCGCCCGTCGGGCGTGTCGCGTGCCAGGCCGGCCTCGCGCAACACCCGCAGGTGACGGCTGACCGCTGGCCGGCTGATCGCGAACCGGTCGGCGATCTGCCCGGCCGAGAGCGGCTCCTCACGCAGCATGAGCAGGATCTCCCGCCGCACCGGGTCGGCGATCGCGGCCGCTACCTCGTCCACCCGGGAAGCGTAACCAACAGGTTACACGTCCGGCAACGCCTTTGGCTAAGGTGTTGGTATGTCTGAGCCGTCGACCTGCGGTCAGGGCCTGGCGGAGAACGCCGCACTGCCCGCTGGGCTGGCCCAGGTGGCCGATGCCATGGCGGGCATGCTGGAGCGGCACATGACCGCGCTTGACCTGACTGACCCAGACTCGGCAGCCGAGCACGCGGTGTACGGCGAGCTGGCCGCCGCCCACCGGCGGACAGCCGATGAACTGCGGGCCGCGGCCGACCGCATGGACGCCCAACGAGACCTGCCGATGGGTCCGCATGACATGGCGGCCATCGCGCACCCGGCCACCATGCGGGCCTTCCAGACCCTCGTGGAGGCCAAGCGGCACCTACTCACCTTGCTTCGCGACAGCGCCGACGAAGACGAGGCCATGCTTGAGATGATGCGCGATTTCGCGCACGGCGACTGACCGCGGCTCAGGAGCGTCGCATTGCGCAAAACAGATGGCGCGGCCTTCCTACCCTCATGACCATGGCGCACGACGACCCCCTGAAGCCCCGGACCGGCCGCACCGTCCTGATTGTCATCGCCATCGTGGTGGCGGCATGCTGCCTGTGCGGCGGTGTGATCGGGCTCTGGGCATACAACGGATACCGCGACTCGGCTGGACCGGCGCGCGAGGCCACGACGGCGTTCGTCGACGATGTGCTTGCCGGCCGTTACGAGAGCGCGTACGGCCGGATGTGCGAACGGGCCCGGAACTCGATCACCCAGGAGGAGTTCACCCGTATCCAGTCCGCTCAACTGAAGGTGACCGGCTACGAGATCAGCGGGGTCACCGTCTCCACCTTCAACGGTCGCACGCAGGCGGCCGTCACGGCTCAGATGACGCAGGAGACCGGCGCGGCGTTCACTCAGACGTTCCCACTGATCAAAGAGGACGGTGAGTGGCGTGTCTGCCAGTGATGCCAGGGCCCCACGCCGCTCCGTTCTCACCACCTGGCAAGACGTGGCTTTGGAAATGCCGATCGAGGACCGGTGGCACCTGTTGGGGTGATTCCCCGGCGCTCGTGCCGGCGTACCGTCCGATTATGGGCAAGCCTCTGCCGTGCCGGCTGGGCTGGCACAAGTGGATACGTCGATTCACCGCTGACAACAGGCGATACCGGCAGTGCGTGCGCTGCGGAAAGGACGATGACGGCAGCCTCGACGGCATGAACATCGGGATGGGCGGCTGAGCTAAGGACCACGTCGGCGATCAAGCGAGCCGTTCGGCGAGTCCGACGATGATGCCCTCGGGACCGCGGACGTAGCAGAGCCGATAGAGGTCCTCGTACTTCGCCGCCTCGCCGACGAGTTCGGCGCTTTGTCCATCCGCTGGATCGTCATGCTGGGTCTCCTCGGTGTCGCACGGCCACGGTGGCCGCATCCGCTCCTGAGACGGAGCCGCCAGGCCGTTCTCGACATCCTCCGCGACATCTCCCGGAACCAGCCACGATCAGTGGCAAACGGCCATCCTCACCGTGCCAGCGCCATGTGCCTGGTGGCCGCGGTTAACTGTCCGCGAAGGTTAGCCGGTATCGTCCGATGCGGATCTCGTCGCCGGCCGTCAGCGCGGCGGTCGTGACCCGCTCTCCGTTGACGTATGTCCCGTTGAGACTGTCGAGATCGGACACGGTGTACCCGGCCCCTTGGCGGTGGAATTCGGCGTGCTTGCGGGACACGGTCGCACCGTCGAGAACGATCTCGTTGCCGCCGTCGCGTCCGCAGGTAACCATGTCCGCATCGAGCATGAACACCGCGCCGGCCCCAGGACCCTGGCGGATTCGCAGGATCGCGGCGCCGGCCAACGGTGCCGCCGCCGGCGCCGCCCCGCCGTCGGCCGCACCCATGTGGATCGCTTCCATCTGGGTCGTCTCGTCGAGGTCGACCAGCCGGTACGCCGAGGTCGGGGCCGGGTCGGCCAGACTGCGGCGGGTGTTGAGGCTGTCCACTGCTTCGGCCGCCACACCTTCCGCGGCGAGCACGGCGTCGGCGCAGCGGATCGGCAACCCGATTTCTTGTGCGAGCGACACCGCGTCGAGCGGTGCCGCGGGCACCCGTACGCCGTCTCCGACGACGAGGACCACACGCTCTGTGCCGGCCGCCGGCTCGCCGATCTCCACATACCGGGCCGGTGCACCCAGCGCGTCCAGAAGGTCACGCACCAGGCCGGCGGTCACCCCCGTCTTGGACCGCTGACGCGCCGCTGGCGCGGTGGCGGTAAGCGGCAGGTACCGGTCGCTGACCGGGTCCTTCAACAGCACCATCGCCGGCTCGTGCCACGACCCCGCCCGCACTTCGACTACGGCCAGCTCTGGCATTCGTCCCCCAAACCCATCGTTCCGACAGCGTAGAGGGTAGGGCCCGGCACGCGAGATTGCCTACCGGCCCAGGTCGTGACGACGTTGCGACGTTCACTCCAGCCGTACTCGAACCAGGGATCGCGGCTCCCGCCCGGCGAGCAGCCAGCCAAGAGCCGCGGCGACCAACGGCACGCCAACGGCGATCACGAGCAGCTCCACGACCGGCACGCGCGCCAGCTCGTCGAACTGGTTGCGGGATGAGCCCGCCACGATGACGGTGTACGCGGCGCCGATGCCCAGAATCCCGCCCAGCAGCGCGAGCCCGCCGGCCGTTGCCGAGGTGAGCGTGCGCCGGATGCGACCAGTCGCGCCTGTCGCGGTCAGCGTGCGCAGGTCGCCCGCCGCCTCGGCCCGGATCAGCCCGACGGTCATGGCAAGGATCGCCAGCGCGAGGGCCGCCCCGCCCGCTGTCGCGATCGCGCGCAGTGCCAGGAGCCCACCCCGCCTGTTGCGGTCCTCGACGACCAGCCCCGCGTCGAGCGCGAGTTCCCGCGCCCCGGCGAGCTGCTTATCGGTCAACGGCCGGGTGGCCTCTACCAGCCAGCCGGTCTGCACCGGTCTCCAGGTGTTGCGTTGCAGCGCCCCCGGGGTGAGGAACGACTTCGGGAGCGACTCGAACCGCGGGTCTGGCAGCCGCTCAGTGGTCGCCTGGGGGAGGGACTCGGAAAGCGCCGACAGGCCCGAGGCCGGCTGAGTGGTCAGCACGTCCGTTGCCGCGCCGATGCTTGCGGGATCGACGCCGTAGTACCGCAACAGCTCAGGCGTGGCGACCAGCGGGGCCGCCTCCGAAGCGGTGAACGAGCCCGAACCGGTCTGGCGGCCGGCACCGACCGGCGGCCGCCCGATCCGCCCGCCGTCGGCATCCGCTTGCGGTGCCTCGACCGGATCTATCGCGATGTGTAGCGGGATGACGGTCGGGTTGGCGAGTGTGGCCGTGTACCGCCGGACCTGGGCCTCGATCGCGGCGAGCTGGGCCGGTGTGCGGTCGGAAACGCGCAGGCCGGGGGCGTCCATCCAGATGAGGAGCTGGCGGTTGGAAAGGTTGCCCTCGGCGGCGGTCTGTTCGAGGGCTCTCGCCGCGACCACGGTCGCGGTCGGGATCGCGAGCGCGACGCTGATGGCGGCCAGTGCGGCGCTCGACCGTGCCTGGTGGCGGGCGAGGTCACGCAGGGCCAGCCGGGGTGCGACCGGAAGCCTGGCGCCGATGGCGGCAAGCACCCGGATCGCCAGCGGGCCGACGAACAGCAGGGCGAACCCGATCGCCAGCGTGCCAGTGATGATCAGGGCCACCTCGACGATCTCCAGCTCGTTGGGAGATGCCGCGTTGTGCCGTTGCGCGAGTTGCAGCGACACGATGCCCGGCACGAGGAGCAGGGCCGCGGCCATCGCCGACCGGTGCACCCGCTTGGGCCGTGGCGGGCGCGAGGACAGGGCAAGCGTTATCGGTACCCGGGCCGCGGCGCGCGCCGGCCGCCACGCCGCCGCGGTGGCCGTCAGGATAGCCAGCAGTACGGCGGCGGTGATCTGCCACCACGGCAGGTCCAGCCGGTCGATGCGGTGCCCCGCCGCCGTCTCGAACCGTGGCGTCACGGCGAACCAGATCAGGACACCCGCGACCGTGCCGGCGACCGACGCCGCGACACCGACCGTGGCGCCGTTGGCCAGCAGCACGAGCCGAAGGTGTCGTGGAGTCGCCCCGACCGCGGCGAGCAGGCCGAGCTGGCGCAGCCGGCGGTGCGCGATGACGGCGAAGCCGGCCGCCGCGATGAGGCACACCAGCAGCATGCTCACGGCGAAGACGCTGAACACACCGGCGGCCGCCTCGATCCACTCGCCCGAGGGACGCAGCTCGTACACCGGCTGGCCGTGCAGCGCGCGGTACTCCGCGAACCGTGCCGGATCGGCTGCGGTGAGCACGGTGACCGACTCCGGCGGTTCGGGCTGTGCCGGCGCGACCAGAACGAACTCCGCGCGAAGATCGCCGGGGTTCTCGATCAGGCCGACCACGGTCCAGGTGCGGCCGTCGAGCGCCAGTACGCCGCCGACGGTGACCCGCAGGCGCGCGGCGACCTCGTCGGTGACCGCCGCCTCGCCGGGTGCGGCCGGGTAGCGACCCGTCAGCCGCCGCAGCATCGGCCCGCTGTACGGACCGCCTGGGTCTTGCGCCCGCAGCTCGACGGTCTCCACCGAACCCGGGACCGGCAGGTGCCAGTGCCCGACCACGTCGATCTTGCCGAACCACGCGCGCGCCTGCGCGATCCGGGTATCCAGCGGCCGCTCTTCGTCGGCGTACAGCGTGAACCACTGGCTGGCGGCGCCGAACCTGGCGGTGCCCGGCGGCGTCGAGTGGTAGCCGGCCGACACGCCCGCGACGGCCGCCGTGACGGCAACCGCCAGGAGCGCCAGCACCATGACCTGCTGGCGCCACTCGCGCCGGAACAGCCGCCACGCCCACCGGACCACGGCGCGCCGGGCCGGCAGGCCGCCGTTACGGCTCACTTGGTCGTTCCCGGTGCCAGGAGGGATTCCGGGCCGGCGCTCGGTGCCGTCTGGTCGACGACCCGGCCGTCACGCAGGAACACCACGCGGTCGGCCCAGGAAGCCATCTGGGCGTCGTGGGTCACCACTACGCCGGCCACGCCATTTTGGCTGGCCAGGCGGAGCATGCGCATCACCGTCTCGCCGCTCAACGAGTCGAGCGCGCCGGTGGGCTCGTCGGCCAGCAGCAGCCGCCGCTCCCCGACGACGGCCCGCGCGATCGCCACCCGTTGGCTTTCGCCGCCGGACAGCTCGTCCGGGTAGCGGGTGGCCCGCTCGGCCAGGCCGAGCATGGCGAGCACCTCCATCGCGGCTGCCCGGGCCGCCTTGATCCGCACGCCGTCCAGCTCCAGCGGAAGCGCCACGTTTTCGACGGCGGTCAGCCCGGCGAGGAGGTTGTAGTCCTGGAAGACGTACCCGATCGATCGCCGCCGCACCCGTGCGCGGTCGTTGCGGGACAGGCCCGCCAACTCGTGACCGGCGATGAAGACGTCACCGCTGGTCGGTTCCTCAAGCGTTCCGGCGATCGTGAGCAGCGTGCTCTTGCCCGAGCCGCTCGGACCCATCACCGCCACCAGCTCGCCGCCCTGAACGGACAGGTCGACCTCGCGCAGCGCGTGCACCTCGGTGGGGCCCGATCCGTAGACCTTGGAGACCTGGCGCAGTTCGATGGCCGCACTCATCGCCGTACCCACGCGATCTTGCGGCCGACGCGCGGCGCGGACGTCGGGTCCTGGCTCGCGGTGCGGGCCGGCAGGCGCTTGAGCCGGGCGTCCGCGGTGTCGAGCCACCGGACGATCGCTTCCAAGCGGAACAGCTCCGAATCCACGACGAGCGACAGCTCCACCTCACCCTCGGCGATCTCACCCTTCAGGTGGGTGTACTCCTGCATCGCCTGCACAAGGTGCCGCCGGTGCACCTGCAGAAGCTCGGGTAGGTCGACACCTGGCACACGCATCGCCACGAGCAGCTTGATGACGAGCTCGTCGCGTGGTGGTGGAACCACGTCCGGTGGCGTGCGCAACCACTCGTTCAGCTCGTCGGAGCCGGTCGGCGTGATCGTGAATACGTTCTGTGGCCCACCGCCGCCGGAGCCCTCCGACTCGACGAGGCCGTCGCGCTCCAGGCGCTGCAGGGTGGTGTAGACCTGCCCGACGTTGAGCGGCCATACCTCCCCGGTCCTGGACTCGAACTCCTGCCTCAGCTGGAGGCCGTATTTCGGGCCCTCGCTGAGCAGGGCCAATAGGGCGTGCCGGATGCTCATACCGGGTATGATACTCAGTATACAGTTGCGTGGTCAACTTCATCGACCATGGTCGGACGGCTGAGCGTGCCGGCAAGCCGGAGCACCACGGCAGGGCCGGCGGGTTTCCCCACCGGCCCTGCCGGCCTCGTCAGCGCCTGTTATCTCAGCTGATGTTCCACCGCTGGTTGTTGCCGCCGTTGCAGGTCCACAGCTGAAGGAGTGTGCCGTTGGCCGTACCGGCGCTCGAAGCGTCGAGGCACAGTCCGGATTGGACACCGCGAAGGGTGCCATCGACGGCGACGGTCCACTTCTGGTTGCTGCCGCTGTTGCAGGTGTAGGTCTGCACGATGGCGCCGTTCGTCGTGCCGTTGTTGCGAACGTCAAGGCACAGCCCGGACCCGATGCCCTGGACCGACCCGTCACTGTTCAGCGTCCACCGCTGGTTGTTACCGGAGGTGCAGTCCCAGAGGGTGACTTGAGTCGATGGTGTGGTCGAGTGGTTGGGCACATCGATACACCGACCAGATGCCAACCCTACGATCGCGTGCGTCCCGGAGGCCCCGGACACCTGCGTGAACTGCCACTCCTGGGAGCCGTCCGCCGTCGAGTTCTGGAGGGTGAGGGATGCGCCCGCCGATGCGCCGGTGAGGTAGAGGCCCGTGCTCGCCGCCGATTGCAGGCGGTAGTAGCCGTTGGTCGTCGGTACGAGGTTCCAGTGTCCCTGCGTCGTGTTGTCGACCCATTGGCCGATGCGCTGTCCAGCCGTCGCCGTGCCTGTCCAGATGCCCGCCATGCGGCCGCCGGACCGGTTCAGCAGCGTCATCGCACCGTTCGACTTGTACTGGGTGCGCCAGGCTTGTGTCTCGGCGTTGGAGGCCGAGCCGGATGCCTCTAGTCGCACGTCCGGGGCGTCAGCGTTGCCGATGTTCGCGTCGTTGATGTGGTTTCCGGTGCCGATCACCTGTCCGGTCGAGCGGTTGACGATCCGGTAGTACGGCCCGGCACCGCGACCGAAGTCGACGTCCGCCCAGATGATGTTCGACGTGCCGACGTTGCCGGCGACGATGACGCGTCCGGTGCGGGAGACCCACGTCAGGTTGCGGCTGTAGCCACCCGGCAGCGTCGTCTGGAATTCGGTCCAGGCGCCCGTGCTGCTGCCCGAGTTGATCCAGACATTGCCGCTACCGGAGGCGTTGTACAAGATCCGGCCGTCCGGGGTGCGCATGAGCACCGGGCTGCCGCCCCGCGCCAGAGCGCGCGAGCCCGGCGCGAGCGGCAGCGCGGTGATCCCGGTGCCGGCGGCGCCCCCGACGGAGAAGAAGTTCAGCGGGTTGTCGGAGATCTTGTAACGGACGTTGTCGCCACCGCCCCAGTACTCGTAGGTCAGCAGCCATCTGCCGTCCGAGGTCGGCACGACGGTCGTCATGCCCGGGCGGCCGCCACCGATCTGCGTCTGACCCGATGACGAGGTGAAGGTGGTGCCGGCGACATCGAGGACCGGTGTGCTCCACGAGGAGGATGTCCGGCCGTTCCACGTCCGGTGCGCGAGGATCTGCGCCCCGGAGTCGGCGCGGGTGTCGTTGTCGGGCGCGAGCGTTGGCACGCCGGTGGTCGTGTTGTAACCGACGTAGTCGTTCTCGTCGGAGTAGTACACGACGAGCTGGTTGTTGTACACCATCAGGTACGGCTCCCACACGGGGTCGATCTGACGGTACGTGTTCGCGTTCGCGACGTTGACGCCGATCGCACCGGCGCTGCCGCCCTGCCAGCCGCCGGTCGTGATGATGTTGACGACGCTCCATGTCGCACCGGCGTCGGCGCTCGAGAACAGCGCGAGGGCCATGTCGCGGCGGTCGCCGTCGTTGTTCGGCACCCAGTTCGGGTCCGCGGCCTTGTGTTCGAGGTAGTAGTGGTCGTCGCCCGTGACGATGCTCGCGAGGAGCAGCGTGCCGGCCGGCAGGTCGCCCACCGCTTGGGGCAGGACGTACGGGAAGGGGTTGCCCCAGTTGCTCGTGTACTTCGCGTAAGCCGGGTTCGAGGACAGGTACGCGGGCGCTCTCAGTTCGGTCAGCTTCTGCCACGTGGTGCCGCTGTCGTCGCTCTTGTAGATGGGCAGCGTTTCACCGTCCGCGCTCCCGGAAGGCGGGACCGTCGCCTGCTCCCACGACGCGATGAGACGGCCGTTCGGCAACTCGGCGATCTTTGGGTAGATCGCGCAGTTTCCCCGGCCTTTCAGGCAGGGCTGGTTCGCCGGCAGTTGGTAGATGGTTCCTTGTGTTGGGCTGTACGCCTGCGTCGGGCTTGCCGGCAACGCCGACAATCCGGTCACGAGCACGGTGGTCACCGCGATCGAGACGATTCTCTTCGCTGTCACGGGGGTCCTTTCGGTCTGCGTGGGATGGTGCGCCGTCCCGCCGGCCCCCGTCGTCCAGCATCAGGACAGCGCACTCGGCCGTATGACCACGCGGTCATGTTCGCGCGGTCATACGATTGTGGTCAAGAGGCACGTCGAGCAATGTGGTATTGACCTATGTGGTCTTGAGGAGTAAATATGACCGCGCGGTCAGGAAACTGACGGAGAGAGCCACATGGACGGGAGGCACGATGACGCGACCAGGGGAGTCGGGCGCGAGCTCCACCCTGCCGCGCAGCGCCGATGTCGCCCGTCTGGCGGGGGTCTCCAGGAAGACCGTATCCAGGGTGTTCAATGATGAACCGTACGTATCACCCGCGGTGCGCGGACGGGTTCTCGACGCCGCGAGGAGGCTCGGCTACCGCCGCAACAACGCGGCCCGCGCGCTCGCCTCGGGGCGCACCCGCGCCATCGGTGTGGTGACGCTCGGTACGGCTGGGTATGGGCCCGCTTCGCTGCTGGTGAGCATCGAGCGAGCCGTCCGAGACGCCGGCTACGCCACGCGTGTGGTCAGCACGCTCGACGCCGACCCGGCCGGTATCGCCGGCGGCGTGGAATCGCTGCTGGAGCAGGGCGTGGACGGGATCGTCATCTCCGAACCGATCGACGAGGGCGCGGCCTCCGTCGGCGTCGACGTGCCGGTTCTTTTCATCGGTGCACCGCCAGCGTTCACCGCGGCCCGGACGCTGACGGCGGGCACCGGCTCTGTGACGCTCGCGCGCGCGGCAACCGACCACCTGCTCGATCTGGGACACGAGGCCGTCCATCACATCGCCGGTCCGCAGCGCTGGTTCGCCGCCAGAGAGCGCCTGGAGGGATGGCGGATGGCGCTGGAGGCGCGTGGCCGGAGCACCCCGCCTGTCATGTATGGCGACTGGTCCGCCGCGTCCGGATACGCGGCTGGACGCGAACTGGCTCGCGACGGCGACGTCACGGCGGTGTTCGCGGCTGGCGACGAGATGGCGATCGGACTGATCCGGGCGCTGCTGGAAGCCGGGCGGCGGGTGCCCCAGGACGTCAGTGTGGTCGGCTTCGACGACATGCCGGTGGCCGCTTACGTGACACCACCTCTGACCACGGTGCGCCAACCCTTCGAGGCCGCGGCGCGAGAGGGACTCAAGCTGCTGGTACAGGCCATCGAAAAGCCAGAGGTAGACCTTCCGCCGGCGGCCGACCCACCCGTCGAGGTCGTTGTCCGCGCTTCCACCGCCCGGCGAGCGTGAACCGTCCCGGAGGTCAGAGAGCAGATCCTCCGCCTCCCACTCGGGAGTCGCCTGGAACACACCAGAAAACCGCCCCCCAAGCGGCCTGTTTCCCGCCTGTCCGGGTCCGCGCGCCAGTGCCACCTTGAGGGGATGTTGTTTCACCGTCTGACCCGTAGATCAGTCCTCGGCGCCGGTGCGGTATCCGCCCTCGTGGCGATCGACAGCCCGGCGGCCAGCGCCGCGAGCGGTTCGACCCCGACCGCGTTGCGCCTGCGTCCACCGTCAGGGCGTTTCGACGTGGGCATGAAAGCGCTCCACCTGGTCGACCATGCCCGGCTCGACCCGTTCGCCACGACGCCGCAGCCACGCGAGATGATGGCACAGGCGTGGTATCCGGCCCGATCCGTGCACGGCGCCCCGAGGGCCCGGTACCTGACCCCGGCGGCGGCCGCGGTCTTCGAGGCGGACGGCGGATTCCCGGCCGGACTGATCGCGCACATGCGGCTCGACGCCTATCGGGACGCGCCGCCACGCCAATGGCCACGCGGCTTCCCGGTGGTCGTTTTCTCGCCTGGTCTCGGCCTCACTGGCTCGTCGGCGACCACCGTGGTCACCGACCTGGCCAGCCACGGCTACGTGGTGATCACGCTGGACCACCCGTACGACACCCTGGTCGTCGAGTTTCCCGACGGCCGACTCGTGCACAGCTCCATCCCAGCGGACGCCGGGCCCGCCCTGAAGGCCCAGTACATCGCCACCAGGGCGGCGGATGCCCGGTTCGTGGTGAGCCAACTCGCGGACCGCCTGGGCTCGGTCGTCGACCTCGGCCGGGTCGCCATGTTCGGCCACTCCATCGGCGGCGCCACCACCGCCCAGGTGCTGGGCGACGACCATCGCTTCCTGGCCGGAATCGACCTGGACGGCAGCATCTACGAACCCGCCGCGTCCAACCAACTCCACCGCCCCTTCATGCTGGTCGGCGGCGACTACCACCACCGCGGAAACGACCACAGCTGGGCCCAGTTCTGGGCCGGTCTCACCGGCTGGCGGCGAGACCTGGGCATCACCGGCATGGGTCACCTCGACTTCACCGACTACCGGCCCCTCCTGGACCAGGTGGGCGGCACGGCCGGCTTCCCACCCGAGATGTTCGGCGCTCTCGACGGAGCTCGCGCCCTCGACGTCACCAGGGCATATGTGCGCGCGTTCTTCGACCGGCACCTGTCCAGCCGAAGCGGACACCTCGTCGAGCGCCCGTCCGCGAGCTTTCCCGAGGTCACCTTCCGCGGTTAGGAGCGCAGGTAGAGCAGGACGGCGAGGACCCGCCGGGATTCGCTGCCGGTGGACGGGATGCCGAGCTTGCCGAAGATGCTGGACACGTACTTCTCGGCGGCGCGCAGCGTGATCACGAGCCGGTCCGCGATGCCCTGGTTGGAATGCCCGGACGCCATCAGCTCCAGCACCTCGCGTTCGCGGGGCGTGAGCTGGTCGAGTGGATCGTTCCGGCGACGTTTGGCCAGCAGCGTGGAGACGATGACGGGGTCGACGGCAGAGCCGCCGAGCGCCACCCGGCGTACCGCGGCGAGGAACTCCGGCACGTCGCTGATCCGGTCCTTGAGCAGGTATCCGACGCCGTCCGCGGAATCGGCTAGCAGCTTCATGGCCAGCCCGATCTCCAGGTACTGCGACAGCACGAGCACGCCGACGCCTGGATACCGGGCGCGGATGTCGATGGCCGCGCGCAGGCCCTCGTCGTTGTGCGTGGGCGGCAGCCTGATGTCCAGGATGGACACGTCGGGTACCTGGACGAGCATCTCCCGGCGCAACTGGTCGGCGTCGCCGCACCGCGCGATCACCTCGTACCCAGCCTCGGCTAGCAGGCTTGCCAGCCCTTCGCGCAGCAGGACGCTGTCCTCCGCGATGGCTACCCGCATGGGATCTCCGCCCGTACCCGGGTGCCGCCGCCGCGCGGGGTCCACACCCGCAGTTGGCCGCCGAGCGCCTCGACCCGGTCAGCCAGTCCACGCAGGCCGCTTCCACGCTCGGTGTCCGCGCCGCCGACGCCGTCGTCCACGACCTCGACGACCAGTTGCCCGTCGCCGTGCCGTACGTCCACCGTGGCCGATGAAGCCCGGGCGTGCTTGCCGACGTTGGCCAGGCTCTCGCAGATCACGTAGTACGCGGCGACCTCGATTTGCTCGTCGAGCCGGCCGTCGAGCCGCGTGGTGAGCTGGACCGGTACCGGCGCCAGCGCGACCAGCGACTCCAGGGCCACCGGCAGCCCGTGCCCGCTCAGCACCGCGGGGTGCAGACCGCGGGCAACGTCCCGCAGTTCGTTCAATGACTGTGCGATCTCCCCCTTGGCTTGGGCCACGGCGCTCCGTGCCTCCTGGTTCGCGCCGAGCCGCGTCTCAAGCCGGCCAAGGTCGAGGGAGAGCGCGATGAGCCGCTGCTGTGCGCCGTCGTGCAGGTCGCGTTCCAGCCGCTGCCGCTCCTGCTGCCCCGCCGCCAGCACCCGCGCCCGGGAACCCCGTACCTCCTCCAGCCTGGCGTGCAGTTCCGCCCGAAGCCACCCGTTCTCCAGCGCGATCGCGGCGGCGGCGGTGACCCCGTCGAGCAGCTCACGCTCGTCGTTCAGCGACGCGTCGTGCACCAGCGCGGCGAAAGGCTCGCCGTCGCGGTCGATGATCGTCGCCGCCCGGGCGCTGTCGTCCGGCAGCCGGGCCGGCTGGCCGGCCTCGTCGGCCCAGCTGGCGTACTGCGGCAGCCAGTAGAACAGCGAGAGCGACGGATCACGCAGGGTCCGGGCCAGCGCGGCGCGTAGGTCGACCGGCTCGCTTCGCAACCGCACGAGCAGAGCACCGACACCGGTACGGGCCAGCTGGGCGTCGAGCAGACCGAGCAGGAACGCGATCGGGGCCAAGCCGAGTACGAACAGGGTGAGCCGCTGCACGTGGACGAACCCGGGCGCGCCGGCGAGGCCCATCAGCAACAGCACCGCGATCATCAGCAATCCGAGCGCGAACGCGTCCACGAGCCACGCGACCGCCCGGCGCCGGGGCCGGCCCCCGCCCGGGCGGGGGGCGGCGAGCACTGCGATCCCGGCCAGCGCGAGCGCGCCCGTCGTCGCCAGGACAGCGTCGTGCAGCCGGGCGCCGGCGTCTGGCCGGTCGGCGACCGCGAAGGCGTTTTCCGGTCCGAATCCGCCGAGCAGCGCGACCGCGAGCTGACCTCCGACCGTGGTGACATACCCGGCCGCAACCAGCGCCCGGGCAGATCGCCCGGACAGCCGGCCGTCCGGGAAGGCGAGGAAGACATGCAGGAAAAGCACCGCCGGCAACAGGTCGAACGCGAGCCCGACCGACTCGACGGCCGCGTTGTTCGCCCAGGCCAGGTTGGACAGCGACGCGCCGATACCGGCCGCGATCATCAGCCGGCCGAGGCGGCTGTCCGGCCGCCGCCGCCACGCGATCAGTCCACAGAGGAGGTACGACAGCATGATCCAGTTGAACAGCGCCGCATGCAGGCCCGGCATGGTCAGGTGATCACTGGTCGCGGCCAAGCCGACGGACACCGCCCCGGCGGTCAACCCGCCCAGAGCCACCAGACCGAGCGGCACCGCCCCGGGTGGCGCGGACACGGAGGCAGTCATCGACTTCCTCCAATCCTTTCGTTCACCGTACGGGCGCGTCAGGGGGCGTGGCGTCGTCCTATCGGCCCGGATACACCAGTAAACCGGCCGTCCATCGGCGAGTTACCCGGCTTACCGGCTTCGATCCCGGCTGCAACGGTGAATCCATGCGACGACATCCCACGCACACGCGCCTGTTCGCCAGCGGCCTGTTGGTCGCCGCGGTCACCGCCGGCTTCATGCCCACCGCCTCTGCCGCTGGCTCGCCGCCGCGGTACAGCGTCGACTGGACCGCCTGTCCGGAAGCCCCGACCAAGCAATGCGGAACCATGCAGGTTCCGGTGGACTGGTCCAAACCCCGTGGCGCACAGATCACCGTGGCCGTGGCGCGCCGCGTGGCCGACGATCCGGCCCGCCGCATCGGCACACTGTTCTTCAACCCAGGCGGGCCCGGTGACGGAGCGGCCCAGTACGTCGTGGCCGCCGAGCAGATCTTCTCGGCCACCTTGCGCGCCCGGTTCGACATCGTCGGCCTTGACCCGCGCGCGACCGGCGGCAGCGCGCCGGTACGGTGCGGCGTACCGGCGTTCACCCCGACCTCCACGCTCTTCCCCAAGTCGGAACAGGAATTCGAAGCGCAGCGCCGGCACAATCGCGAGCTCGGGCTCGGCTGCCTGCGGGTGACCGGATCACTGGTCGCACATACCGACACTGTGAGCGTCGCCCGGGACCACGAGGCGCTGCGGATCGCCCTCGGCGTGGAGAAGGTGAGCTGGCTCGGCCTGTCCTACGGAACCCAGGTCGCCGCCAACTACGCGGAACTCTATCCGCGACGTACCCGCGCAATGGTGCTCGACTCCGCGCTGGAGCACAGCCAACCCGAGGTACTGCAAGCCGCCGACGAAATCGCTGGCGTGGAGGAGTCGTTCAACCGGTTCGCCCGCTGGTGCGACACCGCACCGACCTGTGCGCTGCGCGGGCAGGACGTCGGCGCCGTCTTCGACCGTCTGGTCGCCGGCGCGGACCAGCACCCCATCCCGGTCGACGGTGCGTTGCGCCCGGTCACCGGCGAGGACATCCGGATGAGGACGGTCGAGCTGCTGACCCTCAAGGAACCGTCCATCTATGGGCCCGACACCTCCTGGGCCGGCCTGTCCAGGGCAATCGCCCGCGCTGTCGCCGGAGACGCCGCCACCTTCATGCTGGCACCCGCCGGGGTGGACCTGAGCCAGCTGAGCTTCCTCGCCATCGGGTGCATGGAGTATGTACCCCAGATCCACACGTACGCACAGATGCGCCAGCGCATCCAGATGGGCCGCCGGCTCGCGCCGCACCTGCAGGGCGCCTCCTACACCTGGTGGGTCAATGGCTGCATCGGCTGGCCCGTTCCGGCCGCCAACCCGCCCCGGCTGCTGAACGTGACCGGGGTGCCCGCCCTCATCGTGCACTCCGTGTACGACTCCTCCGACCCCTACAAGTGGGCGCACGGCCTCGCCGCCCAGATCAAGGGCAGCGACATCCTCACCCGTACCGGCGACGGACACACCTCGTACCACACCTCGGAGTGCGCCCGCACCGCGTCGGACCAGTACCTCATCAGGCCACAATCGGCGCCTGACCGGGTCTGTGAGGGCTGATCCCGCGTACCCATGACCCTCGTTCTGGGGCGACGCTGCTGCCAGCCAGCGTTGCCCCGGCGGGGCGGGGGATGGCCGAAGTGGACGGTCCACTTTCGGGTGGGCCCTCGCCGTGCGGTGACGGGCCGTACGGCCGATTCCCGGCGATCATGCGGGTGGCGGCCTTACGATCGCCGTGGTGCCGTAGGTCTGGAGGCATGTCATGCCTGGTAACCGTCTTCGCCGCTCATTAAGAAAGCCGACCGCGGCGTCGGAGGCGCCGTTGCCGGGAGCCGCGCCCGCCGATGGGCGGGCGTCTGCCGGCGGCGCACGAGTGGTCGCCGAGCAGCGGGTCGGTCCACGGTTGGTGGACCTGACCATCGCGTCGCCTGCCCTCGACCGCACCGCCAAGGTGCGGCTGCTCACGCCGGAAGGCTGGGACCAGCGCCGCCCAAAGCACCGCTGGCCCGTGTTCTATCTGCTTCACGGCTGCTGTGCCACGTACGACAGTTGGACCAGCGAGACCGACGTGGAGACGCTGCCTCAGCTGCGCCACGTGCTGGTCGTCATGCCGGAGGCCGGCGAGGTCGGCTTCTACAGCAACTGGTGGAACGGCGGCGCCGGCGGCCCACCCGCGTGGGAGACATTCCATCTGCGCGAGCTACGCACGCTGCTGGAACGCCATTACGGGGCCGGGCATCGGCGAGTCGTCGCCGGTCTGTCCATGGGCGGATTCGGCGCGCTCACCTATGCCGCGCGGCACCCCGGCATGTTCCGGGCAGCGGCCAGTTACAGCGGCACCGTGCACCCGCTGTCGGACCCGCAGGGGCTCATGGGACTGATAGCGGAGTTCGGTGAGGACCCGCTGGACTTGTGGGGCGATCCCGTGGCGCAGCGCCGGATCTGGGAGGCACACGACCCGTACTTCCTCGCCAAGCGACTAAGGGCCACGCCGGTCTTCCTGTCGTGCGGGAACGGCGCCGCCGGACCGTTCGACCCGCCCGGCACCTTCGACGAGATCGAAGCGTACCTACTCGACATGAACCAGGTGCTGGCCACCCGGCTGCGAGCCGTCGGCGTCCGGCTCACCACCGACTTCTACGGGCCGGGCAGCCACTCATGGCCTTACTGGGAGCGCGAGCTGCACCGGTCATTGCCGCTGCTGCTCCGCGCGCTGGCGGGCGGCCGCTGAGCGCGCAGGCGTGGCGACAACCGCATGCGCCACGGCGGTGTTGTGTCTGACCATTGCGGCTCGATGGTGTTCGGGGCGCGAGCCGGCCCGGCAGGTCATACATTGGTCGGGTCCGGCGAACATGGGCCGGACGGTCCTGGGGGTGCGCCATGACACTGTCGTCTTGCCTGCGTCCGGTCGTGCGGCAGTGCCGGTGGGTGCTGGTCGTTGGTCTCGCGGGCGTGCTGCTGCCGGCACCGGCGGTCGCGACGGCCGGGCCGCCCGGCCCGGTTGTCCCGTCACTGGTGTGGCGGGCGTGTGAGCCGGCCGCGCCTGGTTTCGAGTGCGCGACCGCGACAGTGCCGCTGGATTACGACCACCCGCGGGAGGCGCAGATCACATTGGCGTTGACGCGGTTGCCGGCGACCGACAAGGCCCGCCGCATCGGCTCGCTGTTTCTCAACCCCGGCGGCCCTGGCGGTTCCGGTGTGGACTTCGTTCACGTCTTCGGCAAGCAGCTCTACACCGCCGAGGTGCGGGCCAGGTTCGACCTGATCGGTTTCGACCCGCGCGGCATCGCCCGAAGTACACCGGTGCAGTGTTTTGACACCACGGAGGAGGCGCTGGCGGTCCTGCCGCCGTTCGCGTTCCCGTTCACCCGCGCGCAGGAGCAGGAGTGGATCGCCAGCAACCGCACGTACGCGGACGCTTGCGCCCGCCGGGCCGGACCGATCATCGACCACATGTCGACCGCGAACGTGGCCCGCGACATGGACCTTCTGCGTCGCGCGGTCGGCGATCAGAAGATGACCTTCGTCGGGTACTCGTACGGCTCCTACATCGGTTCCACGTACGCCAACATGTTCCCGGATCGCGTTCGTGCGGTGATCATCGACGGTGTGATCGATCCGGTGTCGTTCGCGACCGGTCGGGGCGACGAGGCCCGAAGGCTGCCAGTGGACGCTCGGCTGGTCAGTGAGCAGGGCGCCTACGAGACGTTGCTGGGCTTCCTGCGGCTGTGCGACCGGGGCGGTGACAACTGCGCGTTCTCCGCCGGCGACCCGAAGCGGCGGTACGACCGGCTGGCGAAGAGGTTGCGGGCCAAGCCGGTCAGCCTGCCCGACGGTGAAGGCGGCACGATCCCGTTCGGGTACACCGATCTGGTGGCCGCGACGCTCGGCGCGCTGTATGACCCGGCCGCCTGGCCGGACCTCGCCGAGCTGCTCCAGCAGCTGGATACGCTGGCCCAGCCGGCGGCGGCCGCGAAGGCGTTGCGTGACCTGCAGGCTCGGCTCGACCGGCCGCGGCGGCAGCCGTACGAGCAGGCCCTGGAGGGCTTCGCCGGGGTCACCTGCGCGGACACGGACAATCCCGACCACGTCTCCGCCTGGGGGCAGGCCGCCCGGCGAGCGGACCGGAAGTACCCGTACTTTGGCCGGATCTGGAACTGGAGCTCCAGCGTCTGCGCGTTCTGGCCGGGCAAGGACACCGACCGGTACACCGGTCCGTTCGACCGGCGCACCGCCAACACCGTCCTGGTGATCGGTAATCGCGCCGACCCGGCCACCCGCTACCAGGATGCGGTGAGCACTGCCCGGATGCTGCCGCGGTCGTCACTGATCACGGTCGAGGGCTGGGGCCACACCACACTGTTCCTCTCGTCCTCCTGTGTGGACGGTCATGTCAGCCGGTACCTGCTCACCGGTCGGGCACCGCACCGGCGCACGGTGTGCGGCGTGGACGTCGTCCCGTTCGCGGACCCACCGGCCATCTCCCGGGTCGCACCGCGCGGCGTGACACCTCCCGTCCTGACACGGCCCTGGCGGGGGAGCGTCCTTCGATGATAGGACGATCGGATGACACGTGAGGAACCACCACCGCTGACTGTGGTGCGCCCGGGCGAGGGCCGCAGCGGCTTGCTGGGCTCGATCGGCGTGCAGTTCAAGCTGTGGGGTGACGACACGGGCGGGGCCCTGTCCATCGTGGAGCACCCGTTTCCGGTCGGCGCGCTGGTGGCGCCGCACCGGCACACCCGCGAGGACGAGTACTCCATCGTCACCGAAGGCGAGATCGGGTTCCGTTCCGGCGACCGGGAAGTGGTGCTGGGCGCGGGTGGGTACATCACCAAGCCACGCGGCGAGCTGCACGCGATGTGGAACGCCGGCCAGGTGCCGGCCCGCATGATCGAGATCATCAGTCCGGCCGGTTTCGAGCACTTCTTCCGGGAGGTCGTCGAGATGATCGCGGCCGGTCCGGTCGAGGCGGAGCAGGGCGTCGGCCTCGCCGAGCGGTACGGCCTGGAGTTCGAGGAGCCGGCCTGGCTGCCGGACGTCGTCGCCCGCTACGGACTGGAGCATCTCCGGTAGAAGGCTTGCCTTCAGGTCATCGCGAGGTAGGCCGTGCCGCAGGCGGTGAGGGCTGCGGCCAGGCAAAGGGCGGTCCGTCCCAGCGGAAGGCCGCGGGTCGATGCTGGTTGCGGTGCCGGGAGGGGTGACTCCTCTGCGGCGCCGGGCACGTTGCGGTACCACAGCAGTCCGAGCCGCTCCCAGCACCGGAGCTCGGCCGCGCCGTCTTCGGGGATCGGGAGACCGATCTGCTGGAGCAGGTCGTTGCGGTACACGTCGAAGGCCACCTTCACGTGCTGGCCGTACACGACCGCGGCGCGGATGGCGGAGCGGTAGCCGGCCCAGGACACGGCGAGCCCGGCGGCGGTGCACGTGGCGAACAGCCATGCCGGCCCGTGGGCTGCCAGCACGTTGCCGCCGGCGGCGACGGCGAACGCCAATGCCAGCGCCGAGGTGACCAGCAGCGAGTCGAGGTCGGCCCGGGCGGCCGCGACGAGACTCGCCATACGGTCCGGCAGCAGCGCGTAGAGGCGGGGCCACACGAGTACGGCGTCGATACCGTAGCGGTCGCGGGGATGCAGTTCGGCGTTGCGCAGGATGTTGCCCAGGGTGGTGGGCATGACTAGCTCCGGCTGCGTGGGCAGCGGGTAGCCGAGGTGGATCCGGCGGTACGCGGCCGGGTCGGAGCCGGCGCTGTCAGCGAGGGCGGCGAGGCGTTGGCGGTGGTGGTTGCTGCCGAGGCGGGCGAGGCGGCGGCCGGGCGCCGAACTCCAGTAGCCCTCGTAGAGCCGGATCAGTCCGGTGGCGTTGCGTACGGCGAGTGTGGCCAGCAGCATGCCGGCGAGGATCACGCCCACGGCAAGCAGCCCGCGGCTGAGGTTGTCCATCTCGTTCCAAGCGTCGGCGGCGTCGCGTCGGCCGAGCCAGCTGACCGCGGCGACCACACCGAGCAGTCCCACGAGGAGGGTGCTGGGCAGGAACGCGGTGACCGCGAACCGTCGGTCCAGTACCGCGGTGGTCTCCTGGAGCATCGAGGTCAACATCGTCCGGTCACCGCCTGATGCTGAGCGGGTGCGTGGGCAGGGCCGTGTTGGCGCATGTGGGCGGCCGGTTGCGGTCGAAGAAGGCGAGCGTGTTGACGTATCCGCAGCCGGGGGCGGCGCAGGCGACGCGGGCGCGGCCGGTCTGGTAGTCGCCGGGCAAGACGGCGTCCGCGGCTGCATCGCCGTCGCCCTGGACTCTGGTGCGGACCGCGGACCCCTCGTCGATGAGGTACCGGCGGATGCGATCGAGCGGTACCACCCCGGCGGGCCGGCCGCCGTCCATCAGCACCACGCCGGCCGTGGTGAGGTCCAGCAGGGTGATCACATCCGACTCGACGAGCTGGGCGAACGTCCAGTCGGCCGGGACGAGCACGGCGGGCGGTGGCGGGGCGCCGGACTCCACGGCGTCGCGCAGCTCCTCGGCGGTGCCCATGCCGAGCACGCCCTGCCCGGGCCGGTGGATCACGACGTACCGCCCGGAGTGGTCGGCGTGTTCGCGCAGTGAGGTCATCGCCAGTCACCCATTAGGTAGAAGGGCGCCCAGAAGTACGGGTGCCGGTATGGCCGGGCGCTGTAGTCGGGTGTGCGGTGGGGGCCCGAAGCCGCCAGCCGGGCGGCGGCGCTTCCCCGGACGGCGGCGGCGTACCAGGGCGACCCGGTGGGTTGGGCGGCGGCTACGCGCTGGTAGCCGGCCAGCGCCGCGGCGGGGTCGCCGGCCGCCAGGTGGATGGCCGCGACGTCCAGGTCGAGCAGCGTCCCGGTGTGGTCTGGTCCGGCGCGGCCGGTGGTGCAGTAGTCGAGCAGGTCGGCGAGGGTGGTGCGGCGCAGCGCGCGCTGGGCCTCGCGCAGCGCCGCGGCTACCCCGTACCCGGCGGCGAGCCGCCCATAGAACGCGGCGGTCAGCACGCTGGTGGACAGCTCGTCGACCGACCAGAGCGTGACCACGGCGGAGGACGCGCCGGCGTAAAGCAGTGCTCGGGTCAAGCCGAGCAGTTCGTTGCCGGGCAGGCGGCCGGTGAGCCCGCTTTCGCAGGCACTGAGCATGACCAGGTTGGTCGGTAGCGCCATGGCGGCCAGGTCGGCGGCGCGCAGCAGGCCGTCGTGCGTCTCGGTCGGCGCCAGCCAGAGCCCCGAGTGTTCCGCGTCGGCCCGGTTGAACTCGCCGTGGCAGGCGATGTGCAGCACCGCGAGGCCGGCGGGTGCGTCGGCCGCGCCCCGGGCCAGCCGGTCGACACTAGCCGCCGGGCCGACGGCTAGTTCGGCGTCCGGGGCGTACATCTCGTTCACTCGGGCGGCCTGCTCGCGGCCGTGCACGAGTGGCCGGTCGGCGCGGGCATCGGCCAGTACCAGCGCCCGGGTGCGTCCCGGGCGGCGCATCCGGCGGGCGTACTTCAGGACGGACGCGCTCGGCGTGTACGCGGCGGCGTTGCGTTCGATGAGGCACTCGCCGTCGACCTCCAACGCGTGTAGCGGCACGTGGTGCAGCACGTCGTGGGGGACGAACCAGATGATGTCCTCAGGCGCCGACCAGTCCTCGAGAAAGTCGACCAGGGGCCGGAGGGGATCGGCCCAGGACGCCGGGGACTGGCTGCGGAAGGCCCGTACCGGCATGGTGCCGAATGTGGAGCCGACCAGGTCTCGCAGTGCGGCCTGGGGCAACGGGATGCGCTGGACGTGTGGTGCGGCCAGATCCTCCCGCCCGACGAAGGCGATCGTATTCTCCTCGGTGACCTGGTAGTGGACCATGACCACGCGAGGCTCGGCCATGCCAGGATCTTAGCCAGTCCGCACACCGTGCACGGTGGTGTGACGCTCAGTCGGCTTCCGGACAGCGGCTCGGCTGGATGGCCGCGCAGGCCATAGCGTTCATCGCGTGCCCGGCTGGTGGTACGTGGTCAGCATGGTTGTGCTGTTCACGCTGTTGTTCCTGTATCTGTTCCTGTTCGCCAACTCGCTCTACGTGGTGCGCGCCCAGCCGCCGCGTACCCGATTGATGGTTGCTGTCGCGGGCCTCGGGCCGCTGGTCGGGGGTGTCGCGGCAGCGCTGGTCCTGTCCGGTCCACTGCGGATGCTCGCGTCCTGGCCGGATGGCTGGTTGACCGCGCTGCTGCTGCCCGCAGTCGTACTCGGCCTGCTGAATTGGCAGTTTTTCGGACTGGCGTGCGGCATGGTTTTCGCGTTCGTGATCCCCGACGAGCGCCTGGTCGGCCTCTTCGCGGTACCGCTTCTGCTGACGGCCCAGCTGCGGCCACTGTGCGCCCGGCTTCCCGACCCGCTGGTCGGGAAGATCATCGACGAGGCGTGGGACCATCGGGTCGAGACCACTGTGGATACTCCGGGCGGGTGGGTCGTGGTGCCTCTCAAGAGCCGGCGCCGATGGATGTCCGCGGTGGTGGCGCTGACCTACCTGGTGGCGGGCGGTCCGGCCGTGGCCGGGTTCTGGGGCGCGACGCACACGGACCTGCCCTGGTCAGGCGCCCTCGCCCTGCTCGGCCTCGCCGCCTCCCTCGGGACCTGGGCGGTCCTGGGGCTGAGCAGCGGCCTGCCGCGCATGTCCAGGCTGATGGTGCTGGGTGGCGCGCTCGGCTCGGCGGCACTGGCATGGGGGCTGGCCGTCAGCCCTGTCGGCGCGGTCCTGGTCTCCTACTGGAGTTCCCTCGGTGAGCACGACCTGCAGCTTGTCGTGCCACTGGTGCTGCTGGTGGCCGACCTGGCGCTCCTCACCGTGGTGCTTCCGCTGCAGCAGCGGACCGTCGGCGGCGCTGTGTCGGTGGTGACCCGCATCCACCGCGTCCTCGCGCACACCGGCGTGCTGGTCCTGCTGATGGTGTGGCAGCCCGACCCGGTGGTGTGGCCGGCGGCGGCCACGGTCGCCGTACTGATCGCGTTGAGCCACACTTCCGGATACGTGCGCGGGTGGGCGTCGGAGTACCGGCCGGCCCTAACCGACCTGTACGTGAACCCCGGTGCGGCGATGGCGGGGCCGCTGTTCGCGGACAACGACGACGTGCCGGCTCACACCATCGGGGTCTGGGTGCACGACGCCGTACTGCGGCGGCCGTCCCGGCCTGACCTGACGTTGGCCAAGTGCCTGCTGGTGGAGGAGTTCCGCACCATCCTGGACGACCGGTACAGCCCCACGCTCGAGGCGTACCGGACGCTCGCCCGCGCGGGCCGCCGACCCTCCCCGATGCCCGACTCGGACGAGCAGGCGGCCCGGTGGCGCCGGCTCTTCGAGATGGCCCGCGGCGCGATCGAGGCGACCGCGCTCGGCGGCAGCCCGCACCCGGTCACGATGCGCCGCTACGCGATCCTGTGCGCCCTGGCCGCCGAGTTCGACGCCATGGCGGCGGACCGGCGCGGGCTCTACCACCAGATGTTGGTCGAGATCGAAAAGGCGGCCGGGCTTTGGGAGCAGGCGGACCTGCCTGGCCACCAGCAGAGCTGCCAGGTCATCCGGGTGCGAGCGCTGTACCAGCTGGGCCGCCGCGCCGAGGCGGCGGCGCTGGCCGCGCGGCTCGACGAGACCCTGGACGACTATCGCCGGCGCGACCTGCACCTGCTGCGGGCGGTCCAAGCGGCTGAGGACGGCGACGACGTGGCGTCGCGGGCGGCCCTGGACGCCGCCGCGTCTATCCGGATCTCGCGCCGGACCCGGCGGGCCATCCGCGTCGAGGCCCGGGTGGCCGGTATGGGCACGGCGGGCCTCCGCTGGCTGTTCAGTTCCTCGTCGTACGTGCGCGAGCAGAGCCGTAGGCTCGCCGCCGCGCGCGTGCTGCTCCCCACGACCGGGTCGGAGGAGCCGACCCGGTCGCAGATCCGGGCCGCGGTGCGGGTGATGCCGCGTAAGAGTCCCGAGTGGTACCTGATGGTCGGCATCCACCATGCGATCGCCGGCCGCGGTGTGAAGGCGTATCGCAGCCACACCAAGGCGGTGACTCTCGCCCGCGGCCAGGGGCACACCGCCGCCCTGCAGCGGGCCCTCTACCTGCGCGCCACGCTACTGGCCGAGTACGGCGCGATCGAGGGAGCCAAGCGCGACCTGCTC
Organism: Micromonospora sp. CPCC 205371; assembly: GCF_026130045.1. Lineage (GTDB taxonomy): Bacteria > Actinomycetota > Actinomycetes > Mycobacteriales > Micromonosporaceae > Phytohabitans. Next base: position 23,079 of record NZ_JAIBNX010000019.1, on the reverse strand, counting down.
GCCTCGGTGGCCGCGCAGGAACACATCCGGGCCGCGGCGCTGGACGCCGCTGCTCGCATCGCGGTCGGTGGCACCGCGGCGCAGGTCTACGAGTACGCCGTCCAGCAGATCCTGGCTGAGGTGCCCGAGCAGCCGAACCTCGTCGCCACCGTCACGACCGGCGACTTCGAGCCGGCGCTGCAGGCGTTCGCGCTCAGCGAGCTGGCACGGTCCCGGGAGTTGGTCCACCACCTCGCCAACGCGCTGCCCGATGCCGCCGACCCGGATCTCGCGGACCGGTTCGCCCGCGACCGCGCTCTCCGCGACCGCATCGAGGAGCTGCGCGGGCGGCTCGACGACGCGGGCGACGACGATCGGGCCGCACTCGCCGCGGAGCTGGACGCCGCCCGCGGCGCACGCGACGCCCTCTGGGACGACCCGGCCGAGGAGGCGGCCGACATCGCCGCGCTGCGCACTGGCAAGCCGGCCGCGTACGACGAGATCCGCGACCTCCTCAGCCGGTGATCACCAGTGCCGAGCCGCCGTGGGCCCGAAGGACGTGCGACGGTGGGGTACCTCTGGCTCGCCCGCTGGTCAGTTGCGGGGCCAGGCCCGGACCGGCACCTGGGGGAACGCCGTGGCCAGGAAGTGTTCGGTGAGGCGGTCCCGCACGAGGCAGTCCGGCCAGATGTCCAGTACTTCGGGCAGGGTGCGGTGACCGAGGACGAGCTGGAGCAGAGCGCCGGGTGGGATGGCCGCGTGGGTCTGCGGGGCGGTGGCCGGGCTGCCGCCGCGGGTGGCGGTCACGGCCGTCAGTTCACCGTCGGTGAACTCTAGACGCGCGGCGTGGCCGTACGTGTCGATGGTGAGCGTTGGCTCGTGCCATCGCAGGTCTGCCGCGTGCCAGCGAGCCCGCAGCAGCGGTTGTAGCCGGGCGAGCAGGCCGGCCGGGTCGCCGGTGCGGGCGTACCAACCTCTGGGCCGCTGCGGTATGCCGGGCGGGCCGAGTCGGGCCAGTGGGTGGTCCGGGTCGAGGAGGTGGCGGACCGCGGTGAACGGTCGTCCCGCCGCTGCCTCGTACCGTCGGCCGACGTGGCGCAGGTGTGCGTGCATGGCAGCGGCAGCCCGTAGCCAGTCGGCCGATTCCTTGCAGGCTGCCGCGAACACCATCAGCTCACCAGCGGCGGAGAGCCGGGCACTGTGAACCAGATAGCCCCGCACGTCGGCGCCGTGCACCAGGACGGCGACGGCGCGCCGGGCGAGGTCCGCGTCGCGGCGCCCGGCGATCTCGTACCGCCACACCACCGCATCCCTGGGGCAGGTCAGGGCCTTGCCGTTGGCGAGCCGCCGGTCGATGTCGGCGAGGTGGTCCACGTCGGCGACGGTGGCTGGGCGCACCGTCAGGCCGGTGGAGGAGCCGTCCGGCCGGTCCTGCTCGGTGGTGGGTAGCGCGGTGGCGGGCACCGTCGGAGCGCCGTCGTTCGCCAGGGCATAGTCGTAGCCGAGCCGCCGGTAGAAGTACGGGATTCCCTCGATGATCTGGATCGGCGTGCCGTTGGCTGCGTGCCGCCGGTGTAGTGAGGCGAACAGCCGTTCGGTAAGCCGGTTTCCGCGGTGGTCCGGCGCCGTGCCGACCAGTTCGATCTGGGCTACCGGCAGTCGGACCCCGGCTAGGCTCCAATGCTGCCGCAGCTCCACGAGGCTGGCGACCGCGCGGCCGGTGGCCGTGTCCTCGGCGACCAGGAAGTCGTCGGGGACGACCGAGGGGTGACCGTCCAGCAGGTCTTCAACCCAGGCGGCGATGCCGAGGTGCGGTTGCCCGCCGGTCACCGCCTGAAGCTGGACCGATGCCTGTAGGCGGGCGAGCTCGGTGGCGTCGGAGGCCCGGCCGGCCCGGACCACATAGCGGTCGGTTTCGGTTGCCATGCCTCGACTCCTAACGGCCGGATCTGATGGCGAGCGCCGCGACGGCAGCCACGACGGCGACGATCGCGCCGGTGGTGAAGCCACGCGAGAAGCCCTCGGTGCCGGTGCCGGCGATACTGACAGCGGCGATGCTCGACGCGACGGCCGCGCCCAGTGAGGCGCCAAACTCGTGGAATGTGCTGACGATTCCCGAGGCGAGGCCGGCTTCCTGCGCCGCCACCTGCCCCAGCGCGGTCGCCGAGGCCCCCCCGACCGCCCCCCGGGTGCCGCCCGCCGCAACCGCCGGCCCGCCCACCGGGGGGGCGGCGCCGGCCCAGATCGCGGGTATGGCCATACCGGCGGCGGCAACGATAAGGCCGATCACTGCCAGGGTGCGGGGCCCGGTGCGGCCGATGATGCGTCCGGCCGCGTTGGCGCCGAGCATGGTGGACAGCGCGATGGGCAGGAAGAGCAGCCCGGTCATCATCGCGCCGTAGCCGTGATGCTCCTGTAGGGCGAACGTGCCGAGGAAGAACATCATGATCATGAGCGCGGTGGCGACGAGGATCAACAGAGTGCCGGTCGCCACGGGTCTGCGGGTCAGCAGCCGTAGGTCCATCAGCGGGCTTGCTGCCATGCGCTGACGCGTCACGAACGCGGCGTACAGGGCTGCCGATACCGCGAGCAGCGCGGCGGTGGTCCGGGTGGTCCAGCCGTGGTCTCCGGCCCTGATCAGCGCGTAGATCAGGGCCGCGGTCGCGGTGGTCACCAGGGCCGCGCCGGGAACGTCGAGGCGGGCTCCACTCGCGGGCGCCGGCTGTGCCGGCAGATAGGAGCGCAGGACGGCCAGCAGCACGAGGCCGACCGGGACGTTGATGTAGAAGATCCATGCCCAGCCCGGTCCGGCGGTGAGGACTCCGCCGAGCAGCACGCCGAGCGCGGCGCCGCTTCCACCGAGTGCGGACCAGATGCCGAGCGCGCGGTTGCGTTCGTCGCCGTCGAAGATGGTGACGATCAGCGACAGCGCCGCTGGGGACAGCATGGCGGCGGCCATGCCTTGGGCCACCCGACCGGTGAGCAGCATGGGTCCCGAGGTGGCCAGTCCCGCGGTCAACGACGCGACCGAGAACAGCAGCAGGCCGGTCAGGACGAGCCGGCGGGCACCGAACAGGTCGGCGGCGCGCCCACCGAGCAGCAGCAGCCCGCCGAACGCGAGGGTGTAGCCGCTGACCACCCAGGTAAGAGTCTCCCGCTGAAGGTCGAGATCCGCGCGGATGTGGGGCAGTGCGATCGCGACGACGGTGACGTCGAGGATGAGCATGAGTTGCGCGACGCCGACCAGCCCGAGGATTCGCCAGCGTCGCGGGTCAGGGTTGCGGGTCGACGGGTTTGCGGTAATGGACTCGGACACGGTGCTCGCCTCCGAACTAAGCCGTACAGGACGTGTACAAGTTATGTTCCGGTACTGTAACCCGTACAGCCGTTGTTTGACTTAGGGAGTTATATGGCTCACGCCACTGCCAGGTCGGCGCGCAGGGCGGACGCGCGGCAGAACGCCGAGAAGATCGTCCGCGCGGCTGTCACCTGCCTCGGGCGGGACCCGGAGGCGAGCATGAACGACATCGCTCAGGAGGCTGGGGTCGGCAGGGTGACGCTGTACGGGCACTTCCCGTCCCGGGAGGCCCTGGTCGAAGCGGCATTGACGCGACTGTTGGCAGAGGGAGACGAGGTGCTGGAGGAGGTCGACCTCTCCGGCGATCCCCACGATGGGTTGCGGGCGCTCATGGAGTCTGGCTGGCTGCTGATCGCCCAAGCGGCCTCGGTCCTACAAGCGGCGCAAGCGGCGTTGCCGCCCGGCCGCGTGCAAGAGCTGCACGCCAAACCCGAGCAGCGGGTCCATGACCTGATCCGTCGCGGTCAGGCCGAAGGTGTCTTCCGGGCTGACATTCCCGCCGACCTGCTGGCCAACGTCCTCCATCACATCCTGCACGGCGCGGCAGGTGACGTCGCGGCCGGCCGGCTCGATCCGACCGACGCGCCACACTTCGTCGCCGAGATGGCCTTGGCTGTCTGTGTGGTCCCTACGGCGACGTCGCGGTCGTCGTGACGGTCGTGTTCGCGCTCCGGCAGCTGCGCTCGGCGCAGAGTGCCAACCACACCCTCCGCCCTACCGGCCGAGGCCCGCTACCACGTGACCCGGCTGTCCCTGTACTACAACGGAAGCCGCTCCGCGAGGGTCTCGCGCAGGTCGCCGGGCAGCCCATCGATCTCGACCAACTCAGGCAGCAGTTCCGGCTCGGTCATGTACGCCCGAAAGGCCTGCGCGATCGTCACCCCGTGCGCCGGGCGGTCTTGCACGGTCACCGGATCGCCGGCCCACACCTCGCCCGGCTCCAGTACGCGCAAGTACGCGCCCGGACGGTTCGCCCGGGTGAAGGTCTTCACCCAGCGCGGCTCGCCCATCTTGCGCTGAAACGTCACGCGCGGGACGCGGCCGAATGTCGGCTGCAGGACCAACCGTGGACCGATGCGCCACCGCTCGCCGATGACCGCGCCGTTGACGTCGACCCCCTCGGTCGTGAGGTTCTCGCCGAAGAGTCCGTTTGCCAGCCGGCGACTCAGCCGCGCCTGCCACCAGTCGTAGTCCTCCCGCGCGTAGGCGTAGACGGCCTGGTCGTCGCCGCCGTGGTGCTCGATGTCGAAGATCTGGTCGCCGACCAGACCGCTGTGCAGCCCGGTCGACTTGGGCCCTGGCGCGCGCACCGTGACCAGGTGGTCAACCGGCCGCTTGTTGATGCCCGTGACACCAACGCCCTTGGCCGGGTTGGGCTGGGGCACCGCCAGGTTGACCGACACGATCCTGCTCACGCCGGCAGCCTAACCCGCCATTCAGATGTACTGGTCGATGATCGGCCGCAGCCGCTGCGCGATCTTCACATGGCCGGCTTCGGTGGGGTGGACGTTGTCGCTCGTGTCCGTGGCCGGATCGACCCAGCCCGCCGTGTCGACGAAGCGGACCCTGCTGTCGCCGGCCGCGTTGCGCGCCGCGACGGCGTTGCGGGTCTCGGTCACGTAGCGGTTGCGGAAAACACCCATGGCGAAGATCTCGGCGTTGGGATACGCCTGGCGGACCCGTTGCAGCATGGTGATGTAGCCCTGCTGGAACTGCGTGGTCGACACGCCATGGCCGATATCGTTCGTGCCAAGGTTGATCACGACCGCGGTCGCCTGGTAGGTCGAGAAGTTCCAGTCGTCGTAGGTCGCCGACGCCGACGAGCGGCGGAACCAGTCCATCATCCCGTAGCAGTCCTGGCTGACCAGGCACGCGCCGCCCTGGGCGACCTGGGTGTGTGCGGCGCCGAGGCCCTCGGCCGTGAGCCACGGGTACGCGGTGAAGGGACGGTTGGCGTTGGGCTGGCCCACGGTGATGGAGTCGCCGATGAACTCGACGAGGTTGGACGGCCTGCCGATCGCCGCGGTCTGTGCTCCGCTGGCGAGGATGAGGCCGCCGAAGACCGGGTCGCCGGTGTACGAGCCGGCGCGCTCGCGGTAGCCGATCCGGATGGTGTGCGTGCCGCCCGACAGTCCACTAGCGAGGGTGACGTTCCCGGACACGTTGCGGCGCCACTGTATCGGCGCGCCGTCGATCGAGTAGTACAGGTCGATGGTGTTCCGCTGGCGTACCCCGATGGAGTTGCCCGTGAAGCGGGCGTCGAGGTAGCCGCCGGCCCAGCCCATGGCGTAGTACGAGGAGTCCGACTTGTTCCAGCGGCCGTAGTACTGGATGTTCGCATCGCTCGGCCGGCCGTCTCCGCCCACCGAGCCGCCCGTCACCTCAAAGTCGACGGCGTCGACGTTTGGCAGGCCGTTCGCGGTGATGGGGCTGAGCCGGATCGTGTTGCCGCCGGCGTTCACGGGCACGGTCAGCGCCAGCGTCGTCCACGTCGTCCACGCGCCCGTGCCGGCGAACGACGCCCCCGTCACGCGTGAGCCGTTGACGAGGACGTCCGCAGGTCGTGCGGTCGTGGTGCCGTTGGCGAAACGTACGCCGAGGGTCGCCGCCCCGGCCACGGACGCGGTCACCGTGAACTGCGCCGCCGCGCCGACCGCGTTGTTGGCGTTGCAGAAGCCGCTGCCGGAGTAGCCGGCGTGGTTCGACTCGATCACACCGTCACACGTGGCCGGTGCGCTTTCAGCCTCATAGCGGGTCGCGGCGGCGGAGGCGACGCCGGCCAGCACGATGCCGGCGCCGGCGACCAGCACCGAGACGCCCCCGGCTGCCAGCAGCGCCCGCCCGCGCCAGAAACGCAACTGGTATCGATACAAGCGCACGTTGATCTCTCCAAAGAGTGGGAACGCGCAAGCGCGCCGCTGGTGGAGGTCGGACGGTGCCCACTCGTCCGGGGACGGCAGCGCCGGAAGCTGCGGCGCATCGATGTTGATTGAAACGATAAAGCCGAGACATCGACGAACGCAAGACCCACTTCCGGGCTCCGGTCGGCAAGACGCCCGGAACAGGCGAGGATGGGGTGGTGAGCCGTCCGGCGATACCGCTTGCCAGGCATTTGCTGCGGGTGCGCGACCTGATCGACCGCGCGTACGCCGAGCAGCTCGACGTTGCCGCGCTGGCGCGCAGCGCGTCCGTGTCGCCGTCCTACTTCAGCCGCAGCTTCAAGGCCGCGTTCGGTGAGACGCCGCACCAGTACCTGATGAGCCGGCGCATGGAGCGAGCGAAGGCGCTGCTTCGGGCCGGTGAGCTGTCGGTCACCGACGTTTGCCTGGCGGTCGGCTTCACGAGTCTGGGGTCGTTCAGCACCCAGTTCCGGCGTGTCGTCGGCGAGAGCCCGTCCGCGTACCGGCGCCGCGACGACCACGCCGCCCTGGCCCGGCTGCCCGGCTGCTACGTGCGGATGTGGACCAGGCCGGGCACCTGACCAGAAAGGGTCGGTTTCGAGAAGCGGGTCCCCTCGTGGCGTCCATAAGGTCATGGTCACGAGCGAGGGGGATTCCGATGGAGAAGATCCAGTCCAAGGACGGTACGGCGATCGCGTTCGACCAGCTAGGCGGCGGCCCACCGCTGATCATGGTGGCGGGAGCGGCGTGCGACCGGGGCATCGGCGCCCCGGTGGCGCAGGCGCTCGCGGGGTACTTCACGGTGCTCAACTACGACCGGCGGGGACGCGGCGACAGCGGCGACACCCAGCCATACGCCGTCGCGCGGGAGATCGAGGACATCGCGGCGCTGCTGGACGCGGCGGGCGGCTCCGCGACCGTGCTGGGACTGTCGTCCGGTGCGGCGCTGGCCGCCCAGGCGGCCGCGAGTGGGCTGCGGATCGACCGGTTGATCATGTGGGAGCCACCATTCAGCGTCGACCCGGACGGCCCACAGCGGGCGAAGGAGTACACCGACCGCCTCACCGAGCTGCTCGCGGCCGGCGATCGGGGCGGGGCGCTCGCGCACTTCATGCGGCAGGTGGGCATACCGGAGCAGATGATCGCGGGCATGCGGCAGTCGCCGTACTGGCAGGTCGGCCTCGCGCTGGCCCCAACGCTCGCGTACGACGCCGCCATCCTCGGCGACTCCGTCGTGCCGGCGAGCCGGTACGCCGCCATCGCGACTCCCACGCTGGTGCTGGCCGGCTCGGAAAGCCCCGAGTTCCTCCGGCAAGCGGCGGCTCAGACCGCGGCGGCGATCCCGGGCGCCCGACACGACGTACTGCCAGGTCAGGACCATAACGTCGCGGGCGAGAGCATCGCGCCCGTCGTGGCCGCCTTCGCCGGTCGATGAGGCCGGCCGGTCGTAGGCTGCTACCGAGGAGGACGCGGTGATCACAGGTTTCGCACTGGTATGTGTCAACGTCCTGGACATGGACCAGGCCCGCGACTTCTACGTCGGCACCCTCGGCTTCGAGGTCGACGTCGACATGGTCCAGGACGGCTTTCACTGGCTGGTGGTGCACGCACCGGCGCAGCCCGAGGTGCCGCTGATGCTCGTGTTGCCCGGGCCGCCGGTTGTCAACGGTGAGGTGGCCCGGCAGATCCAGTCGCTGGTGGCGACCGGGTACCTGGGCCCCGGCGCGTTCGCCACTGACGACTGCCGGGCGACCTACCGGGAGCTGAAGGCGAAGGGCGTGGAGTTCATCGAAGAGCCTGAGGAACGGTTCTACGGGATCGACGCGGCCTTTCGTGATCCCTTCGGCAACCACTGGCGACTCACCCAGCGCAAACGCCTGGCACCCTGACCGCGTCGCCCTGGACGTACTACCGCGCTGGTTGTATGTCGTGTACGCGTCTGCTGTAGGCGATGTCCAACCGCTGCTAGACGACGACGGTGCTGGCCGCGCCTTAGTTTGTTGGCGGCTCTCGATGAGCTGACAAGGACTACGGGTGGAGGCGGGCCGATGGTGCGTCTGTCGTTGTGTCGTCGTCGAGGGTTGAGCGTCATCCCGGCTGCGTTCCTAAGTGCGGCGCTGGTGGCCGGGGTAACGGGGCCCACGGTGCAGGAGCCGGCCAGTGCCGGCCCACCGGGACCGCAGGGGGCCTCTACGGAGGCGCCGACAGAGGCCGCGGCGTCCGCCGCCGCCCGCTCGTCGGGCGAGCGGGTTGAGGTCACCGCGTTGCGGAACGAGAGCCGCGAAGTGTACGCGCTGCCGTCCGGCGGATTCGAGATGGTGCAGCATTCGGCGCCGGTACGCGCTCGTGTGGACGGCCGGTGGGTACCGGTCGACACGAGGCTGACTCGGATGCCGGATGGCGGCGTGGCCCCGACAGCGTCCACAGTAGACCTGCGGTTCTCCGGTGGTGGCGACGGCCCGTTCGTGCGGATGACGCGGGCCGGTCGGGAACTGGCGTTCTCGTGGCCGGGTCGGCTGCCAGTGCCGGTGTTGGACGGTGACGCCGCCACGTACGTCGATGTGTTGCCGGGGGTCGACCTGCGGGTGCGGGCCGATGTGGACGGTTTCGCCCATGTACTGGTGGTGAAGACGCCCCAGGCGGCGCGTAACCCGGCGCTGTCCCGCGTGCGGTTCGGGATGAGCGCGCCGGGCTTGACGGTGACCGCCGATCCGGCTGGGGCGCTGCGCGCCACCGATGGGCGTACCGGCGGCCCGGTGTTCGAGGCGGCGCCGCCGGTCATGTGGGACACGGCGGGGGCGGCGGCGCGATCGGTGAACGTCGAGGTGCCGGGCGAGGGCGCTTCCGTGGCGCGGCTGGGCGTGGAGGTGCGTTCCGGTGAGCTGACGCTGACCCCGGACCCGAGGCTGCTCGCGTCATCGGCCGACCGGTTCCCGGTGTCTATTGATCCACAGTGGAAGACGGTCGGCGAGTCGGCGCGGTTGATGGTGTCCAGCGGCTACCCGACCACGACCTACTACAACTGGGACGGCACCGAGGGCGTCGGCCTGTGTGATGTGCAGTTCGACGGCGCCTGCGTCAAGGACCAGGTGAAGCGGCTGTTCTTCCGGATGCCGATCGGCGCGGTCGCCGGCCGGCACATCATCTCCACCGAGTTCGTCGCGTACGAACATCACGCGCACAAATGTGGCGACGGACGAGTAGTGCAGCTCTGGCACGCGAGTGCGTTCGGCTCGTCGTCCACATGGAACAGCACGAAGGACAACTGGAACCGGCAGGTGGCGTCGAGGGATGTGGCGTACTGCTCCAGGACGCCGGTGGAGTTCAGCAGCGACGCGTTGCGTGACGTGGTGCACGCCGCGGCGCAGCGCAAGGACAAGAGCATCACCTTTGGGCTTCGCGCGTATTCCGAGGAGACAATGGACTGGTGGAAGCGTTTCGGTGAGAACGCCGATCTGCGTATCCACTACAACACCCGGCCGCCGCAGCCTCGGATGAAGGACCTTTCGATGAGCCCCGGCGGGCCGTGTGTCGACTGGACGAAGGCTCCGGTGGTCAACCGGATTCCGACGCTCTATGCGATCCTGCACGACGCGGACTCCGGCTCGGCGAAAAAGGTGCACGCCCAGTTCTCCGTCAGCTGGGACGGCGGAAAATGGACGTCCGCGCTGATCGGGCCGAAGACGACCGGATCGACGTTCCAGGTGACCGCACCGGCCGCCATCGCGGGCAAGACGGAGCTCCGCTGGGAGGTGCGGGCCTGGGACGGCTTCCAGTGGAGCCCATGGAGCTGGAACGGGAGCGCCACGAGCTGCAACTTCGGGTACGACCCGACGGCGCCAACGGCGCCTACCATCACGTCGACCGCGTATCCGCCGTCTGATCCGGAGAACCCCGACGATCCGTGGATCGACGGCGTGGGCCGGTACGGCGTGTTCACGCTCAGCACCACGCACAAGGATGTCAACCGCTACTGGGTGGGTGTGAACGCGTCCCCGACCCAGGCCGGCGAGCACCGGCCCGCGTCGCCGGGCGGTCCGGTCAGCGTCCAAGTGGCGCCCACCCGGGCGGGCGTGAATTTCCTGTACGTGAAGGCGCTCGACGCGGCCGGCAACGTGAGCGCGCCGGCAACGTACATGTTCCGGGTCAACACCGGCAGCGCGCCGAAGGCACATTGGACGCTCGACGAGCCGGCCGGCTCGACGGTAGTGACATCCACTGGCGGCCTCGCGGCCACCGTCCAGGGTGGTGTGACGCTCGGCGTCGATGGTCAGGCCGGCACCGCCCTGCGCGGCAATGGCAGCACCGGGTACGCGGAGACGGCCGGGCCGGTGATCGACACAAGCAAGACCTTCGCGGTCTCGGCGTGGGCCCGGCTGGCGAACAAGAACGGCTTCGCCACCGTCGTGAACCAGGACGGCGCGGTCGTGAGCGGCTTCTATCTGCAGTATTCCAAAGAGGACGACCGGTGGGCGTTCAGCCAGTGGCACAAGGACGCCCTCGAAGGCGGTATCCGGGTGCTCTCCACGGCCCCGCCCGACGTGGGGGAGTGGACCCACCTGCTCGGCGTCTACGATTCGGTGACCGACAAGTCCCGGCTGTACGTCAACGGCGTGCTCCAGCAGGAGCTCTCGTTCACCACGGCGTGGAGGGCCAACGGCCCGCTGGGCATCGGCCGGGCCAAGCACAACGGCGTCAAGGGTGACTTCTTCCCGGGTGACATCGACGACGTGCGGGTATTCGACCGGCTGGTCACGGCCGACGAGGCCGCCGACCTGTTCCAGCAGCATCCGGTGCTCGCCGGCCGCTGGACGATGAACACCAGCGGCGCCGACGGCTCCGGCAAGGGCAGACCGCTCACGCTCGCGGGCAGCGCTCGCATCGACGCGGCCGCTGGCTGGCTGGGCAGCCCGCAGGGCGGGCTGGTGCTCGACGGCGCCGGCGACTACGCCGCCACCGCCGGCCCGGTGCTCACCACCCACCGCAGCTTCACCATCGCCGGCTGGGCCCGAGCCGCCGCCACGCCCACCGGCAAGGCGGCGCTGTTCTCCCAGGAGGGCGCGGTCAACAGTGGATTCACGGTGCGGTACGACCCGGCCGTCGCGGGCGGCGACGGCGGCTGGCAGGTCGAGATTCCCACCGCGGACACGGCCGGCGCCGCGACACAGGCGGTCGAGCATTCGGCGTACCAGTGGCAGATGGAGTGGGACCACGTCGCGATCGCGTACGACTCGTTCGCCGACGCGCTGCACCTGTACGTCAACGGCGCGCTGGAGGAGGTCGAGGAGCGCGTGTCCAGCCGCTGGCACGTGACCGGCTTCAACGCCACCAAGGGGCTGCAGGTCGGCCGGTCGAAGAGCGGTGGTGCGTGGGGCGAGTACTGGCCGGGTGTCATCGACGACGTGTGGGCGTTCTCCGGCGCGCTCAGTGAGGACCAGGTCCAGGTCCTCGCCGGCTACACCGAGTTGCCGTCGGACTCACCGTTCTAGGGAGCGTCGTGATGCGTGCTGGCAAGTATGTGATGGCGGCGGTCGTGGCGGCGGCGAGCCTGCTCGTGGCACCCACGGTGCCGGCCCGGGCGCAGGACACCGGGCGCCCGGCGACGGTGGACACCGAGAAACCGGTACGGGGCGCGGCGGTGCCGGTACGGCCGCGTACCCCGGACCCGGCGGCCGGTGGGATGCTGCCGGCGCCGGACTGGGCGGCCGCCAAGGTAAGCGCCGACCGGGGCGCCCGCGTACGGGTGCAGGACCGGGCCGGCCGCCTCGCTTTCACAGTGGACAGTGTCCGCCCGGCGACCGCACGGGTCGACTACTCGGCCATCGCCGGCGCCTACGGCGGCTCGTACGGCTCCCGGCTGCGGCTGGTGCGCGCGTCCGACGGGGCCCCGGTGCCGACCACCAACGACGTCTCGTCGCGGACGCTTACCGTCGAGGTGCCGGCCGGCACGACCGCTCTTGTCGCGGTCGCCGGCGCGGCGGGAGACCAGGGTGACTACCGGGCCACGTCGCTGTCGGCGTCGGCGACCTGGAACGCGTGCGGCAACTCCGGCGACTTCACCTGGTCGTACCCGCTGCGAGTGCCGCCGGTCCCCGGTGGCCTGGAGCCTGACTTGGGCATCAGCTACTCATCCGCGTCGGTGGACGGGCGCACGTCCAACACCAACAACCAGCCGTCGTGGGTGGGTGACGGGTTCGACCTGTGGCCCGGGTACGTCGAGCGCAGCTACAAGGGCTGCGCGGACGACGGGGCGCCGGAGTCCAACGGCGTTGCTCCCGGAGACCAGTGCTGGGCGTACGACAACGCCACCGTCACCTGGAACGGCAAGGGCGGCGAGCTCGTCAAGGGCGGTGACGGTACCTGGCGGCTGAAGAACGACGACGGCACCCGCTTCGAAAAGCTGACCGGCGCGGCCGGCACCGGCGACAACGACGGCGAGTACTGGAAGGCCACCACCACCGATGGCACGCAGTACTTTTTCGGCAAGCACCGGCTACCCGGCTGGGCGGACGGCAAGCCGGTGACGAACTCGACCTGGACGGTGCCGGTGTTCGGCAACAACGAGGGCGAACCGTGCCACGACGCGGCCGGCTTCGCACAGTCGTCGTGCCAGCAGGCGTACCGGTGGAACCTCGACTACGTCGTGGAGACGAACGGCAACGCAGTCAGCTACTACTACACGGTCGAGGGCAACAAGTACGGCCGGAACGTGACCCTCTCCGCCGACACGGCGTACGACCGCGGCGGCTACCTGAACCGCATCGAATACGGGTTGCGCTCGACCGACCTGTTCGCGACGCCGCCGGCGCGGGTGGTGTTCAGCACGGCCGAGCGGTGCCTGACCACGGACACCTTCGACTGCGCCGAAGGGAAGATCGGCGCAAACCCGGACCGCTGGCCGGACGTGCCATGGGACCAGCACTGCACCGCCGATTGCGCCAAGGCCGGGAAGATCTCGCCGACGTTCTGGACGCGCAAGCGCCTCACCGGCGTCACCACCCAGATCCGGTCCGGCTCGGCGTGGCGGCAGGTGGACGCCTGGAAGCTGGCACACCACTGGGGCGACGCCGACATCGACCGCGCGCTGCTGTTGCAGTCGATCGAACACGTGGGGCTGCCGAAGGTGACGTTCAACCACGTGCAGGCCAAGAACCGCGTCGACCGCTCCGGCGACGACATCTCGCCGTTCGTCAAGTACCGGCTGGGCGCCGTCTTCGACGAGACCGGCGGGCAGATCGACGTCAAGTATTCCGAGGCGGACTGCTCGCCCGGCGGCCTGCCCACGCCGGAGACGAACACCCGCCGGTGCTTCCCGATCTGGTGGCAGCCGGCGGGCCAGGACAAGCCGATCCGGGACTGGTTCCACAAGTACGTGGTCACGCAGGTGATCCGCTCCGATCGCACCGCGCGGGCGCCGGACATGGTGACCAACTACGAGTACCTGGGCGGGGCGGCCTGGCACTTCGACGACGACGACGGCCTGACCAAGACCAAGGAGAAGTCCTGGTCGCAGTGGCGCGGCTACGGGCACGTGAAGGTCACCACCGGCGGCATCAACGCGCCGGTGACCCGGGACGAGTACCTCTACCTGCGCGGCATGGACGGCGACCGGCTGAACACCTCCGGGGGCACGAAGAACGTCACGGTCTCCGACGGTGAGGGAAGCCCGCCGGTGGTGGACCACGAGGCGCTGGCCGGCTTCCAGCTGAAGCACACCGTCTACACCGGAGTGAACGGGTCGGTGCACCGCAAGACGGTGAACACACCGTGGCGGCACCAGACCGCTTCCCGTACCCGTCCGTGGGGGACCACGACGGCGACGCTGACCGGGACCGCGACCACCCGCACCTGGACGGCGATGGATGGCGGCGGATGGCGGCAGACCCGCACCGACACCGCGCACGACCCGGTGACCGGCCTCGCCACCCAGGTCGACGACCAGGGTGACGTCGCGGTGAGCACCGACGACCTGTGCACGCGCACCACGTACGCGGCCAACACCACCGCATGGATCCGCAGCCTGCCGTCGCGGGCGGAGACCGTCTCGGCGCGGTGCGGGGCGACACCAGACCGGGCCACCGACGTCGTCTCGGACACCCGCACCTTCTACGACGGCGGTGGCTTCGGCGCCGCCCCCACGAGGGGCAACGCCACGCGGGTGGAGCGGATCGCCACCCACGACGGCACCACCGCCACCTACGTGCCCTCCACCCGCACCACCTACGACGCGTACGGCCGGGTCACGACCGAGACCGACGCGGCGGACACCGTCACGACCATGTCCTACGTGGAGACGGACGGGTTGACCACGTGGGTGTCGACCACCGTGGCGGGTCACGTCACGAGCAAGAAGCTGGACCCGGCGTGGGGCGCGCCGGTCGAGGAGACCGACGCCGGCGAGCAGACCACGACGATGGCCTACGACGGCCTGGGCCGGCTGGCGAAGGTGTGGCAGCCCGGGCGCGCCGGTGCCGACGTGGCCGACGCCGAGTTCACCTACCAGGTCGCCGAGGGGCAGATCGTCGCCGTCACGACGAAGACCATCGCGAAGGGCGACACCCAGCGCACCAGCGTCGAGCTGCTCGACGGCTTCCTGCGCAGCCGGCAGACCCAGGCTCCCGGGCCGGACGGCGGCCGGCTGATCACTGACACGTTCTACGACAGCCGTGGCAACGTGGCCCGCACCTACGACACGTACCCCGCCGCCGGCGCACCCGCGACCGCCCTCTTCGGTGTGGCGGTGCCGGGCGCCGTGGAGTCGCAGACCGCCTATCAGTACGACGGCATGAACCGGGTCACCGTCGAGCGCTTCCTGGCTGGCAACAACGACTCGCAGGAGAAGTGGCGCACGGTCACCAGCTACGGCGGCGCCTGGGTGGCCGTGGACCCGCCGGCCGGTGGCACGCCGACCCGCACCGTCACCGACGCGCGTGGCCGCAAGACCGAACTGCGCCAGTACAAGGGCGCTTCGCCGACCGGTGACTACGAAAGCACGCGGTACACGTACCACCCGGACGGGAAGCTGGCCACCATCGACACCGCCGGGCAGGCGTGGTCGTACACGTACGACCTGCGCGGCCGGCAGGTACGCGCGACCGACCCGCACAAGGGCACGACGGTGTCCACGTACGACGATCTCGACCGGCTCGCCTCCACCACCGACGCGCGCGGGCAGAAGGTGTTCCACACGTACGACGCGCTCGGCCGCAAGACCGAGACCCATGAAGGCTCGGCCACCGGCCCGCTCCGCGCGTCCTGGCTGTTCGACACCCTCCGCAAGGGACAGCTCACGTCCGCCACGAGGTACCAGGACGGCAAGGCGTTCACCACCAAGGTGGACGCGTACGACTTCCGCAACCGGCCCACCCGCATCACCGTCACGATCCCGGACGGGTACGGCGCCTTGAGCGGGGCGTACGGCTTCTCCACCGCGTACAACCTGGACGGCACCGTGCAGTCCACGGGGTATCCCGCAGCGGGTGGCCTGCCGGCGGAGACCGTCGTGCAGACGTACGACGGCATCGCCCGCCCGACCCGGCTGACCAGCAACCTGGGCACCTACGTCGACGCGACCGTGTACTCGGCCACCGGTAAGCCGTTGCAGTACGAGCTGACCACCGGGGGCAAGAAGGCGTGGCAGACGTTCACCTTCGAGTACGGCACCAACCGGCTCGCCACCTCGCGCACCGACCGCGAGGGCATCGCGGGCGTGGACCGCAACGCCACCTACGCGTACGACCCGGCCGGCAACATCACGTCCATCTCGGACGTGTCCCGGACCGGCACCGACACCCAGTGCTTCATATACGACCACGTGCGACGGCTGCGCGAGGCATGGACGCAGGGCGTGGCGGCGTGCGCGGCCACACCGTCCACATCGGTCGTCGCCGGACCGGCACCGTACTGGCACAGCTACACCTACGACGGGGCCGGAAACCGTGCCACCGAAACCTTGCACGGCGTCGGCGGCGGCGCGGACACCATCCGCGCGTACGCCAACCAGGGACACCGGCTGACCGGTGTATCCGAGACGGGCGGCGCCGGTGCCCACACCAGCACGTACGGATACGACGCCACCGGGAACATGATCACGCGCGCCGTCGGCGGTGTCACCCAGACGTTGAACTGGGACGCCGAGGGTGACCTGACCAGCGTCGTGGAGGGGGCCAAGACCACCTCCTTCGTCTACGACGCCGGCGGCGCCCGGCTGCTGCGCCGCGACCCGTCCGGCACCACGCTCTACCTGCCCGGCATGGAGTTGCACCAGCCCACCGGGTCGGGCGCCGCCAACGGCACCCGCTACTACGAACACAACGGCGAGAACGTCGCGCTGCGGACGGTCAAGGGCGTTCGGTTCCTCGCCAAAGACCACCAGGACACCGCACAGCTGGCCATCGACCCCGCCACCCAGGCGCTGACGCAGCGGCGGTTCACGCCGTTCGGCGCCGCGCGTGGCACGCCAGCGGGAGCGTGGCCCGACGAGAAGACGTTCGTCGGCGGCACGAAGGACGCGTCCACCGGGCTGACCCATCTCGGCGCACGCGAGTACGACCCCGCCATCGGGCGCTTCGTCTCCGTCGACCCGCTCGTCCTGGACGACCCGCAGCAGATGCACGGGTACAGCTACGCGAACTACACACCGATCACCAAGAGCGACCCCACCGGCCTCTACCCCTGCGGCGGTACCGGCGGTGGCGGTGGCGGCCGGTGGGTGCTGGCCTCCATCCCGCAACAGTGCGACGACGACAACTCCAAGCGGGGCTTCGAGCCCGCCAGGCCGCCGAGTGGTGGCGGCGGAAGCGGCGGGGGAGGCTACGCGGGTGGCGGTGGCTACAGCGGCGGTGGTGGTGGCGGCTACCGCCCGCCCCCGATCGGCCCGATCCGCAAGTGCGAGGGCTGGTGCGCCGTCAAGGACAACATCGGCGATCGCCAGAACGACCTCCGGGGCACCAAACCCGACCTGCCGCGGACCCTGAACTGCAACTACGGACCCAATCCCAACGGTCCCTACCCGGTGGCGAAGCCTTGTGGCCACGCTAACGACGACGTCGTGAACCAGTTCTTGAAGGGTCTGTGGGAAACGTGCAAAAAGTACAAGATAGCGTGTATTAGCGTACCGGAAGAGCTGCTCGCGCCGCTGGTCGTGGGTGGCATGTTCGGCGCGTTCTTCTGGATGCTTGCGGAGTCACTCAAACTTAGCGCGTTGGCTGCCACGGGCGTAGCCACGTGTGCGGTGGCCTGTACCGCATTGTTGATAGCCGGCTCGCTCGTGTTTGTTCTGGTCGCGTTCTGGATCGCGTTTGAGATCTACGGCGAGATCCACCGGAACGCTGTCAAGGAAAAGGACCATGACAAGCCGAGTCACCCCGATAGCTAGGCTGCTCCCGGCGCTGGCCGCGCTGTTGGTGGCCGGCCCGGTGACGCCGCGCATCAGGTGAAGACCTCAGGGCTTGCCGCCGGAGCCGGGGTGTAGGCCTTGGGGGACGACGATGCCGAACTCGTACGCCATCACCACGACCTGCGCGCGGCTGTTCAGCCCGAGCTTGGTCATCGCGCGGTTGAGGTGGGTCTTGAACGTGCCCTCAGCGATCATCAGCTGGGCGGCGGCCTCCTTGTTGGACATTCCGAGGCCGACGGCCCTCACCACCTCCAGCTCACGGTTGGTGAGCTTGCCCAGTTCGGCTGGAATGCCGGCCTGGGGAGCGACGTGTTCGGCATACACCTCGACGAGGCGCCGGACCACGCTCGGCGCGAATAGCATGTCACCGCCGGCCACAGTGAAGATCGCCGTTAGCAGCCGCTGGGGCGGCGTGTCCTTGAGCAGGAATCCGCTGGCACCGGCCCGCAACGCGTTGTAGACGTACTCGTCCAGGTCGAAGGTGGTCAGGACCAGCACGCGTGGCGGCGTGTCGCCGCCCGCGGTGAGAATCCTCTTCGTGGCCGCGATGCCGTCTGTGCCGGGCATGAGGATGTCCATCAGGACGACGTCCGGGCCTGTCGACGCGCAGAGCGCCACCGCTTCCTCGCCGCCAGCCGCCTCGCCGACGACCTCGATGCCGGACGCGTTGCGTAACAGGGACACCAGGCCAGCTCGGATAAGGTCCTGGTCATCGGCGACGAGCACGCGGATGTCCTGGTCGGGCGGGGTTCGGGTCGGACTCGTCGATGACGATGGTTTGTGGGCGTCCGCCGGAGCGTGTTTCATCACCCCGTAGGATACGGTGCCGCCATGCGCTCGCGAACACTCCGCCCGCATCGCACGACGCCGGGTGCCGGTTGATGCCGGGCGCGGTGGCGGCGTTGCGGCGGCTGGGCCAGCGGTATCCGCTGCTGGTCGATGGGGGCCACGCCGCGGCCAGCGGGACGGTCAGCCTGCTGCTCGGGCTGTACGGCGTCGCCCCGGAAGAGGTGCGCGCGTTCGACGCGTTGGGGATCGGGCTGACCTGCGTCGCCAGCCTCTCCCTGGTGGCCCGGCAGCGGGCGCCGGTTGCGGTGGCGCTGTTCTACTGCGGTATCTGGGCTGGCTTCATCCACCTCGGCTACTGGTCGGTGGTGAACAGCCCGGGAGCGCTGCTCGGCCTATACACCGTCGCCGCGCTGCGGCCGCCGCGGGTCACGGCTTCCGTCGCGGCCCTGGGATCGCTGGTGTGGCTCTACGCCACGCCGGGTTCACTCGGGTTGGCGCTCGTGCAGAGTCTCGTGTGGAACACCGTCGTCGCGCGGTTCGGCTATCACGCGCAGCTCCTGGCGGCCCGTAACAAGGAACTCGTGCGGCTCGCCGACCGGTTGGCGTTCGAGCAGGAGGAGCGATCGCGGCGCGCGGTCGTCGACGAGCAGATCCGCATCGCGCGGGAGCTGCACGACGTCGTCGCTCACCACATGTCAGTGATCTCCGTCCACGCCGGGTTGGTGCAGCACACGCTGGACAGCGATCAGGAGACGGCCCGCGGTTCGATCGCCACGGTCATGGACGCCAGCGGCGAGGCACTGGAGGAGATGCGCCGGATGCTGTCCATGCTTCGGCCGGCGCAAGACAGTATGCGTGGGCGGGACACGGGCCCGCACGCTCCGGCGCCGGGCCTGGCCCGCCTCGACGACCTCGTGGAACGTGTGAGCATGGCCGGCGTGCTGGTCACCGTCAACGTGAGCGGTGAACGCCAGCCGTTGCCGCCCGGATTGGACACGTGCGTCTACCGGGTGATCCAGGAGGCGCTCACCAACGTCCTCAAACACGCCAACGCCAGCGCGGTGACGGTCACACTCACGTTTGACGACAATCGGCTTTCCGTACGCATCCGCGACGACGGCCACCATACGTCCACAGCGGAGGGTTCTCCGGGGACCGGCCAGGGCATCAACGGCATGCGTGAACGCGCCAAGCTCTATGGCGGCAGGCTCACCGCGGGTCCGCTTCCGCACCGGGGATTCGAGGTCGTCCTCGCCGTTCCGATCCATTCACCGCTGGACGAGCAACCGACGGCGTAGACGGCTACAACTTTCGCGGTACTCGACTATCTCCCTCGTTGGATGTGTCGTCCCGCCGTCCGTGCGTATTTTGTTGGCGGTCAACAGCGGGGCGCCTTCCGCTGCCCTGCTTTCGTCTTTTCCTGGGGGTTTCGCAGACGTGCCAAAACCGAGCGTGTCGATGTGCGCCGAGGGTGGCGTGCGATGGTCGCGGCGGTCCGTCTTGCTGGCCGGCGGATTGCTGATCGCCGGATGCGGCGGGCCCGACCGGCCCGTCATCGAAAGCGAAGAGTACAAGTCTGACTACTCCAACTACAACAGCTTGCGGAAGATCCTCGAACGGCGTGCCAAGGCCCTGACGGAGAAGGACGAGGAGGGCTACCTGGCCGACCTGGACCGGTCCAACGAGGAGCTGATCCGGCGCGAGAAGCTCCTGTTCGCCAACCTGAGACAGTTCGACTTCGCCGATTTCCGGTATGTGCTCAGCGGCATCACGGAGCAGCCTGTCGGCAAGACGTTCGTCTTCGGCCCGGTGATCCGCACCGCCAAGCTCACCGCGGACGCCGGTCCCGGCGACGTCGCGCCCGCCGAGACCTTCCAGTACAAGCTCCGTAAGCAGGGCGACCGGCTCGTGGTCGGCGACATCGTGGCGGCGACGACCGACGAGGACCGCCAGAAGCTCCGCCTCGTCGGTCCGCTGGCCGACGCGCCATGGCACACCGACGAGCTGCGCGTGGTCAAGGTGAGCGGCAAGGTGTGGCTGGCCGGCGACCGCACCGCCACGGACCTCGACCGGTACGCCTCGCTCGCCGAGCGGGAGCTGCGCGAGGTGGAGAAGCTCTGGGGCGGCCGGACCAGCTTTCCGGGCCATGTCCTGTTCTTCACCAGAGCCCCCGCCAACATGAGGAGGTGGTTCAACCTCGGCTCCGCCGGCAACTTCAATCCGGACAACCTCGGATACCAGATCCCGCTGTATGGCGTGAGGAAGGGCGGCGGTTTCTACCAGAACCAGTTCGCGGCTTCCCGGATCGTGGTCAACCTCGCGGCGATCGAAGCCCACGACAGCCAGCCGGCCAACACGATCCGGCACGAGCTGACTCACGCGGTCACTGCTCGCGCCCAGCTGACCGACGGTGGGTGGACGAGGCCTCCCACCTGGGCGATCGAGGGCTTCGCCCGGTACACCGAAACCATCGGCAGTCCAGAGAGGGCGTCCCGCATTCGCGACGTGGTGGCCGCCGGCGTACGGGCCGGTAAGTTCAAGGGCACGACCCCGCCGTCCGATACGTTCTACGGCAAGGACATCATCTTCAACTACGTGCTGGGCTCGACCGTCTTCAGCCTGGCCGAGCAGCGACGCGACCGACAAGGTCAAGATGGTCGACGGGACCTGCCACGCCGGCCTTGAGAGCAAGGCCTGCAAGAGCTTCTTCGCGGCGCTGGCCGACACGGTGTTGTCGCCCCAAGGGCGCCTGCGGGAGCAGGCCGCGAAGTGGGCGGAGGGAAACGCCGGCACCGAGCGGGCAACCACCATCGGTGGCATCCGGCTGGAGGCAAACCTCAACCCGAACGGCATGCAAGCCACGCCCGGCGTCTAGGCGAAGATCGGGAAGAGCGATTATCTCCTGCCGAGATGATCGCTACTTACTATGATGTGGCGCATGGCTGACGTCGAGCTGCGCCACCTGAAGACGATGGCCGCTATCGCCGAGGAGGGAACGTTCGGGCGAGCGGCGGGTCGGCTCGGCTACACCCAATCCTCGGTGAGCCAGCAGATCGCCGCGCTGGAGAAGGCCGTCGGTGGCGCCGTCTTCGACCGGCCCGGAGGTCCCAGGCCGGTACGGATCACGCCCCTTGGCGAGGTGGTCCTGGCCCACGGGCGCGATCTGCTCACGAAGGCGGAGGCGCTGGCCGACGCCGTCGATCGCTTCAGGGCGGGTAGCGGCCGGATAGACATCGGCACCTTCCAGGGCGTGTCCAAGCTGATCCTGCCGACCGTCGTACGCCGGCTACTCGACGAGCACCCCGGCTGCGACATCAGGCTCTCCGAGGTGGGGCCGGAGAATCCGCAGATCGGAGATCTTGACCTGTTGTTCCACTACGGCCAGATCGAGGGCGAGCTCGAGTACGTCGAGCTGCTCCACGAGCCGTACCTCCTGGTGGCCGGCGCCGACGCGTTCCCCGATGGTCCAGTACAGGTGAAGCTGCTCGACAACGCACCGATGGTCGCCTGGCCTCCCAACCATCACCAAAGATGGTTGGAGCGGGTGCTCGCCAGCAGCGGCGCGCGGCCACGGATCGTGTTCCGAACCGCCGGCCACGAAACCATCGTCTCCATGGTGCGGGCGGGCATAGGCTCGGCGGTGCTGCCATGGCTCGCCCTCCACGGATCAGATGCCTGGTCCGACGACCGGCTCAGCATCCACCACCTGCGACCATCGCCCGCCTCCACGTGGTACCTGTACTGGCCGGCCGGACGCACCCAATCGCCGCTCGCCGCCCGCGCCATCGAGATTGCCGTCGAAACCGCCAACGAGCTGGCCAAACAGATGTGACTCGGGTCAATTCCGGTGCGCTGGCTGTGTCGGCCGCGGCACCCGTCAGGCCTCCTCGCGGACCCAGCGCCACTCGCTCACCTGCGGAGAGTCTTCGCCGTACCGGCGGGTGTGGTCGCGGCACTGCTGGCGGGCGTCGACCATGGCTTGGCGCAGGTGTGCCGCCCGCGCTCCCAGGCCCGGCACGCGGTCGATGACGTCGATGACGAGGTGGTACCGGTCGAGGTCGTTGAGCATGACCATGTCGAAGGGTGTGGTGGTGGTGCCTTCTTCCTTGTATCCGCGCACGTGCAGGTTGCGGTGGTTGGCGCGCCGGTAGGTGAGTCGGTGGATGAGCCACGGGTAGCCGTGGTAGGCGAAGATGATCGGCTTGTCGGTGGTGAAGATGGTGTCGAATTGGGTGTCAGGCAGCCCGTGCGGGTGTTCGCTGTCGGGTTGCAGGCGCATCAGGTCGACGACGTTGACGACTCGCACCTTGAGGTCGGGTAGGTGCTGGCGGAGTAGGTCGGCGGCGGCGAGCGTTTCGAGGGTGGGCACGTCGCCGGCGCAGGCGAGAACGACGTCGGGTTCGGTGCCGTCGTCGGTGCTGGCCCAGTTCCAGATGCCCAGGCCGCGGCGGCAGTGCAGCACGGCCTCGTCCATCGTCAACCACGAAGGCGCGGGTTGCTTGCCGGCCACGACGACGTTGATGTAGTGGCGGCTGCGCAGGCAATGGTCCATGGTGGACAGCAGGGTGTTGGCGTCCGGTGGTAGGTAGACGCGTACGACTTCGGCTTTCTTGTTGGCGACGTGGTCGATGAAGCCGGGGTCCTGGTGGGAGAAG
>NZ_JAIBNX010000189.1 GCF_026130045.1 Micromonospora sp. CPCC 205371 | reverse complement strand
GGGAGGCGGGCCCGCCGGACACGGGCGCTTCGGCGGCCCTGCCGGCGCCCGAGACCTGCGGCGCGGGGGAGACCGGCGTGGCGCTGAACCATCCGTCGGCGCGCGACGGGCCGCGATCCGCCCCGGCCGGGCCCAGGTCCGAGCCGGCATCCAGGTCGGCGCCGCGCAAACGCGCACCCAGACCGAGCTCGGGCGGACGGGCCGTTCCAGCGGTCGCACGGTCGCGCTCCGGCCGGTCGCCGCCGTCCGGCGCGTCCAGGTCCGGCTCGGTGGGGCGCCCGCCAGGACCCGGCCGTACACCCGCTGGCGGGCGTCGGCCCGCGTCCCGTTCCGCGGCGGGACGGACCCGACCCGGCGGCTCCCAGCGCAGCGGGCTCGGCGGCTCCATCGGCGCATCCGCTCGCGCGGCCTCGGCGGCGCGTGCGGCCTCCGCGGCGCGGGTCGAATCGCCGGCGCGTGCCGCTTCCGCCGCCCGGGTCGAATCGGCTGCGCGTGCGGCTTCCGCGGCGCGGCTCGAATCGGCCTGCCGGGCCTGCCGCTCGTCCCAACCGGGCCGTTCGCTGGTCGGAGGACGGTCCGGTCCGCGGGCCGCCTGGTCGACCCGCTCCGGTGGTTCACCGATCCCAGCCCGGTCGCTCCTGCCCATCGCGGGCGCCGGCTGGTCGTCCCAGTTTTGCCGTTCGCTTGGCGGAGCGGGGTGGTCTCTGCCCGGTCGGGGTGGGTTGTCCCAGCCCGGTCCGCTCGGCCTCCACTCGCCCGCGTCGGAGCGGTCTGCTCGGGCCGCCTGGCCGCCCTGCCCTGCCTGGTCGGGCGCGGGCCGGTCGTCCCACCCGGGCCTGCTGCCGGCGGCGCTTGGCCGGTCGTCCCATTCGGGTCGCTCGCGCCCGGCCGCGCGGTCGTCCCACGCCGGCCTGTCGTCCCATCCGGGACGCGCTGCGGGCCGGCGGTCGTCCCAACTCGGCCGTTCGGCCGGGCCGGCGCGGTCGTCCCAGCCTGGCCGTGCAGGTCCGCCGGGTCGGTCGTCCCAGCTCGGGCGTTCGGGTCCGCCGGGTCGGCCGTCCCAACCGGGCCGCTCGCGCCCGCCGGGGCGGTCGTCCCACGACGGGCGTTCGCGCGCGGCGGGCCGCCCGCCCCATCCGGGGCGACCGTCCCGCCTCTGGCGGTCGACCCAGCCTTCCCGGTCTTCCCAACCCGGGCGGCCCGGCGAAGCCGCCGGGCGGGCATCGGACGGCCGCCCGTCGCCAGTGCGTCCGTCGGACGGTCGTGCGTCGCGCGGGCGCCCGGCGGCGGCCCGGGGGGGGCGGGGGGAGGGGGGGGAAGGCGCGCCCCGCCCCGGCCCCTCCCCTCCGCCCGGCTGCCGGGAGGGCGTGCTGCGCGGACCGGGGCGGCGCCCCGGCGAGACGGGGCGCGGCGGGCCGTCGGCGGAGTCGGGTGGCGGCGGCAGCCCGGGCGGGATCGGCCGGGTCGGACCGTCCATGAGATTCGCGGCACCGCGGCCGTCGTCGGTACGGCCCGCGTCGGCGCGGGCGGCTGCGGGCTGAGCGGAGTCGGGCCGGGCGGACCCGGGGCGGCGGCCCGGAGCGGGCGGTGGCGACCAGCGGATGCCGCCGCTGCCCGTTGGCGGTGGCACAGGGGTGCCGCGGCCGTCGGTCGAGACGACCTTCGGCGCGGGCTGCTGGGCTGGGCGGGCGCTCGCCGGGTACACGCCGGCACGGCCAGCGGCACCGGAGCCGCGCCCGTTTGCGGGCTTGCCGTGCTGCGCCCCGGTGTCGCCGGGGTACTTCTGGCCAGGGAAGATCGGCTCCCACTCGTCGGTGGGCTCGTCGACCCACGACGGCTCGCCGCGCCCGCGCCGGTAGCCGATGTAGTCCTCGCTCACGCCGCGGCCCCGGGCACCTCGATGGCGTCGCGCGGCACTGAGCTAGTGGTCACGTCGCTCACCGCCGATGTCACCTCATCGAAAATGTGTCGCTGGGCAGCCCCGTGTGCCGGGTAGAGTCACCCGGCTCGGGTGCAGCGTGGTCGCGGAAAGGAGGGTATCGGCGTGGGCTCGGTGAACGCCACTGCGCCACCGTCCGCACTTCGAAACATCGTCCCTGCCTTCCGGACATTTGCCGCCATAACCGGATCAGGCTTTCGTCGCTACTCTACCTATCGCCAGGCGACCGTAGCCGGCGCCTTCACCAACACCGTATTCGGTTTCCTACGCACCTACGTACTGCTGGCCGTGGCGGCGGGCACCGCGTCCGGTCTCGCCGGCGGGTATGACCGGGAGCAGCTTGTCACGTTTGTGTGGGCTGGGCAGGGGCTTCTCGCCGTCGTGGCGTTGTGGGGCTCGACCGAGATCGCCGACCGGATTCGCACCGGCGACGTCGCCAGCGATCTGCTGCGACCGGTGCACCCGATAACGATGTACCTTGCCGCCGACCTCGGGCGGGCGTGGCACGCGGTGCTCACCAGGTTCGTGCCACCGGTGCTCACCGGCCTGCTGTTCTTCGACGTGTACCTGCCCCGGCAGTGGTTCACGGCGCCGCTCTTCGTCCTCTCGACAGCGCTGGCCGTGCTGCTCTGCTTCGCCTGCCGGTTCCTCGTGAACGCGGTCGCGTACTGGCTCACTGACATCCGCGGCCCGATGATCGCGTGGCTGATCGGCTCCGGCGTGCTGGGCGGGCTGTTCTTCCCCCTGCGCTTCCTGCCCGAACCGTTGATGGTCGCCATGTGGGTCGCCACGCCGTTTCCCGGCATGCTGCAGACGCCGCTGGACGTCCTGGTCGAACGCGACGCGCCAGCCATGCGGTGTGGCCTTGTCGCGCTCCAGGTGGTGTGGGTCGTGCTGCTGCTTACCTGCTGCACGGTGGTGCAGCGCCGCGCCGAGCGCCGGCTGGTGATCCACGGTGGCTGACCGACCGCGTCCGTACGTGGCGCTGCTGCGCGGCCAGATCAGCGCCCAGGCCTCGTACCGGGTCTCGTTCGCCATCGACCTCGGCACCAACATGGTGGCCACGATGCTCGACGTGCTCACCGTGCTGGTGCTCTTCCGGGTCACCAAGGCGCTGGGTGGTTTCACGCTCCGCGAGGCGATGGTGATGGTCGGGCTGACGGCGCTCGCGTTCGCCGCCGCCGACCTGACAGTCGGCAACATCGAGCGGGTCAAGCTGTACGTGAACACGGGCCGGCTGGACGCGGTGCTGGTGCGGCCCCTCGGTGTGCTGCCGCAGCTCCTGCTGATGGACATCCCGATCCGCAAGGCCGCGCGGTCGGTGTTCGGCGCGACGGTACTGGGAGTGGCGCTGGCGTCGGCCGACATCGACTGGACCGTGGCACGGGTGGCGCTGCTCGTCTACGCCCTGCTCGGCGGGGTGCTGTTCTTCGCGTCCATCTTCGTGGCGACCGCGTCGGTGGCGTTCTGGTGGATCGAGTCGGGGGAGATCGGCAACGCCTTCACCTATGGCGGCCGGGAGTTCACCACGTACCCGATCAATATCTACAGTGGATGGTTTCGACGCGTGTTCGCGTACGGGCTGGGCTTTGGTTTTGTGTCCTACTACCCGGCGCTGGCGCTGCTCGGCCGGACCGACCCGCTGGGCCTGCGGGGGGGGCGGGGTGCTCGCGCGCCGGCCGTCTCGGTCGCCATCGCGGCGGCGCCCGCCGCGGTGTGGCGCGTGGGCGTCCGGCACTACCGGAGTACGGGGTCATGAGTGTGATCGAGGCGCGCGGGCTGCGCAAGGAGTTCACGGTACGGGTGAAGCGATCCCGGCTGCGCCGTGAGAAACGGATAGTGCACGCGGTCGACGGGGTCGACCTGACCGTCGAGCGCGGCGAGATGCTGGGCTACATCGGTCCCAACGGCGCCGGCAAGTCCACGACGTTGAAGATGATGACCGGCGTCCTCATGCCGTCGGCGGGCGAGGTGCGCGTGTGCGGGTACACGCCGGTGCCGCAACGGACCAAGCTGACGCGCCGGATCGGGGTGGTGTTCGGCCAGCGGTCCCAGCTGTGGTGGGACTTGCCGCTGCGCGACTCGTTCGACCTGTTGCGGCACATCTTCCGTGTCCCGGCAGCCGACCACGCTAGCCGGCTGCGCCGCTGCCGCTCCCTCCTCGACCTGGACGAGTTTCTCGACATCCCGGTGCGGCAGCTCTCGCTCGGCCAGCGGATGCGCGGCGAGCTGACCGCCGCCCTCCTGCACGGGCCGGAGGTGCTCTTTCTCGACGAGCCCACCATCGGGCTCGACGTGGTGAGCAAGCAGGCGGTCAGGTCGTTCCTGACCGAGGTGGGCGTGCGCGGCGACACCACGCTCGTACTCACCACCCACGACCTGGCCGACATCGAGCGGCTCTGTCAGCGGCTCGTGGTGATCGACCACGGTCGGGTGGTGCACGACGGCACGATCGACGCGCTGCACGCGCGGTACGGGTCGCGGCGGCGCGTGGTGGTCGACCTCGACGAGCCGGTGGCGTCGTACTCGGGTGCGATCGTGGAGGCGGACGGCCGCCGGCTGGTCTTCGAGGTGGACGGCTCGGCGGCGGCGGTGGTCGCACGCCTCGGCGGGCTGCCCGGCCTGCGCGACATCGCCATCCTCGAGCCCGACATCGAAGACGTCGTGGCCCGCCTGTACAAGACGACTACCGAGGATGCTCCATGATCAGAACGGCGAGCGTGCCCGGTTCGAGGGCGCCGTACACGTGGGGCTGGTCGCCAGCGAACGCGATGTAGTCGCCGGTCTCCAGATCAACCGGATCGCCGGCGGGGCCGGTGCGCACCCGCCCCCTGGCCACGACCAGGTGCTCGACGCTGCCGGGAATGTGCGCGGCGGCGTGCCGCTCGGCGCCGGGCTCCATCTCGACGAGGTAGAGGTCGCGGCGGGCGTGCAGGGAGCCGGCCGAGAGCAGGATGCCCGTGAAGTCGGCCTGCTCCGAGATCATCCGGGCACCCTCGCCGGCCCGTACCACGCGCACCGGCGGCGTGGGCGGCTCGATCAGGCGGCTGAGCGGCACATCCAGCGCGACGGCGAGTGACCAGAGCGTCTCCACACTTGGGTTGCCGGTGCCCGTCTCCAGCTGCGAGAGCGTCGACTTGGCGACGCCCGCGCGCCGGGCCAATTCGGTCAGGGAGACGCCGGAACGCTCACGTTCTCGGCGCAGGGCGGCGGCGATGTGCGCGATCGGGGATGCTGTTCGATCCATACTGCGTTCCGTTCGATTTGACGAACACCCTTCTGGTGTTCATTATTGTGGACTATGCGTACGGCAGAACGAACGCTGGCCCGGGATGTCGGGGCGCTCGGCGTGGCCGTGGCCGCCGTCGGGGCATCGTTCGGCGCGATCGCCGTCGCCGCCGGACTCCCCGCGTGGGCGGTGGTCACGATGTCCGTGCTCGTCTTCGCGGGCGGCTCCCAGTTCATGGCCGTGGGCCTGATAACGGTCGGCAACCCGTTCGCCGCGATCTTCGCCGGGCTCCTGCTCAACGCCCGCCACCTACCCTTCGGCCTGGCGATCGCCGACGCGATTGGCCAAGGTTGGTGGCGCAAGCTGGTCGGCAGCCATCTGCTCGTGGACGAGTCGGTCGCCTTCGCCATGGCACGGCCCGCCGGCCCGAGCAGGCAGCGCGCGTACTGGTCGACCGGCGTCACCCTCTTCGTCGCCTGGCAGATCGGCACCGTACTCGGCATCCTGCTGGGCGGCTCGGTCGGCGACACCGACGCGCTCGGCCTCGACGCCGCCTTCCCCGCCGGAATGATCGCGCTGCTGCTGCCCTCACTGCGCGACCGCGACACCCGCCATGTCGCGCTCAGCGGCGCCCTGGTCGCCGTACTGGCAACCCCGTTCCTGCCGGCGGGCCTGCCCGTGCTGCTCGCCCTCAGCGGGCTCCTCCTGGCGTGGCGGCGCTGATGCTGATGGCAGTCATCCTGGCACTGGCCGTCGGCACGTACGGCTTCCGGCTGGCCGGCGTAGTCCTCCGCGACCGACTCGACCTACCGGAGCCGCTGCGTCGACTGCTGCCAATGGCGGCGGCAGCGCTCCTGGCCGCTCTGGCCGGCACGGCAGCCCTGACCGACAGCGGCGCCTTCGCAGGCGTGGCCCGGCCAGCCGGGGTGGCGGTAGGCGCCATCCTGGCGTGGCTCAAGGCCCCGTTCATCGTGGTCGTCGTAGCCGCGGCAACGACGGCAGCCCTCCTCCGCCTCCTAGGCATCCCCTAGCCCGCCACCCGCCACCACGCCCGCCCAGCCCCCGCCGCGCCCCCGGCCATGCCCACCGAGCGCTCCTGCTGCGTCCCTGAGCGCGCCTGCTGCGTCCCTGAGCGCGCCTGCTGCGTCCCTGAGCGCGCCTGCCGGCGCCCCCGAGCGCCCCTACCGGCGCCCCTGAGCGCGCCTGCCGCGCCCGCCGAGCGCCCCCCGGGGGTGTGCTTGCCGCGCCGTGTCCGCGGAGCGTCCCGGGCGCGCCGATCAAGGGCAAACGCACGCTCTCCCCGCCGATCAAGGGCGAATGCACGCGGTTCGATCTCAAAACCGCGTGCATTCCCCCTTGATCGATGCGGATCTCCTTGATCGACGGCTCTTCGCGCCGGCCGCCGGCCTACGGCCGCGCCGGCCTACGGCTCTTCGCGCCGGCCGACGGCCCGCAGCCGCGCCGGCCGGCCGCACCTGGCGGTCGGCGGCCCATCGCCACTGCGCTGCGAACCCGCCCGTTGGCGCAATATCGCCGAACTTGTCCCCTCAGGCGCGCCCGGATGGCGCGGTTTCCCCGAAATCGCCGTATCGGGTCTGCGCGCACCCAGGCTGTCCTGGCCCGCGACGCGGGCACGCGCCCGGCGCTGCGCGCCATAGCCAGGTCAGCCGGCGCCAGAGTGCTACGCGGTGGAGGACGACGGGCGGTGCCGGGGCATGAGGCAGTGCGGCTCGCGTGGGCGCTAAACCGCGGTGCCGATGGTCACCTTGGGCTTGGGCATGCGCATGCGGCGGAACGTGATCGAGCGCATGATCGCGTACAGGTACAGCGAGCCCATCCGCTGCGTGGTCTTCGGGAAGCGTTCCCGGATGAGCTTGCCTACCTTGCGCGAGATGAGGATCGAGTCGACCACGACGCCGAGCGCCAGCGCGCCCCACATCAGGTTGGAAACCAGTCGCACCGGCTCGGGCATCGCCGCCGATGAGCCGATCAGCACGACCAGCGCACCGCCGAAGAACCACGTGCCGACCGTGCGCCGCGAGTCGACGATGTCGCGGACCAGCGAGCGCTCGGGCCCTCGGTCGCGGGCCAACAGGTACTTCTCATCGCCCGACCGCATGCCGGCCATCGCCTCGGCCCGCTCGGCGCGCTGCCGCTCCCGAGCCCGCTTATAAGCCTCGCGCCGGTTGGCGGGCACCGCCTCGGCTGCGCGCCGTCGGTTGGTGGCCCGCTTGGGTGTGGTGACGCCGAGATCCTTCTTGCTCGGCGTATACCCCTTCGGGCGCGCGGATTCTTCGACCTCGTCGGGGGTCTCCTCGACCTCGTCGACGACGTCAGCGGACTTGCGGCGAAACAGCGACGGCACGTTGCAAAGGGTAGCGGGTGTCACCACCGCCCGCCGCGCCGCCCGTACGAGCGCGAGCCTGGCCGCAGCGAGCCTATGCGCGCGGTCCGCGCGCGGCGTGCCGAGCCCGGCCATCGATCAAGGGCAATCGCAACGATCAAGGGCAAATGCACGTGGTTTTGAGATCGAACCGCGTGCATTCGCCCTTGATCGACGAGGCGAGCGTGCGTTTGCCCTTGATCGGCGGGCAGAGCGTGCCTCGCGGCCGGATCGACGAGGCGAGCGTGCGTTTGCCCTTGATCGGCGGGCAGAGCCGTGCCTCGCGGCCTGATCGGCGGGCAGAGCCGTGCCTCGCGGCCTGATCGGCGGGCAGAGCGTGCATTCGTCCTTGATCGGCGGGGAGAGCGTGCCTGCGGCGCACGGCCGGGTCAAGGCCCGGCCTATGGCGCCCGGGGCGGGCTAGCTGCGTTCGGCGTGGGCGCCTAGGGCGACCAGCTTGGCTTCGAAGTCTTCGTAGCCGCGGTTGATCAGGTCGACGCCGTACACCCGGGAGGTGCCCTCGGCGGCGAGTGCGGCGATCAGGTGGCTGAAGCCGGCGCGCAGGTCGGGAATCACGAGGTCGGCGGCGTGCAGCTTGCTGGGCCCGGCGATCACCGCGGAGTGCTTGAAGTTGCGGCGGCCGAACCGGCACGGGGTGCCGCCGAGGCAGTCGCGGTAGACCTGGATCGTGGCGCCCATCGTGTTGAGCGCGTCGGTGTAGCCGAGCCGCTGCTCGTACACGGTCTCGTGCACGATCGACAGCCCGCGGGCCTGGGTGAGCGCCACGACGAGCGGCTGCTGCCAGTCGGTCATGAAGCCGGGGTGCACGTCGGTCTCGATGGCCACGGCGCGCAGTTCGCCGCCCGGGTGCCAGAAGCGAATTTTGCCTTCCTGACCAGGCTGGCCGCCGCGCGGCGGGCGCGGGTCGGTGACCTCGTACGCGCCGCCGACAGACCGGAAGACGTTCAGGAACGTCATCATGTCGACCTGCTCGGCGCCCAGCACCTCGATGTCGCCGCCGGTGG
The DNA here is from genome assembly GCF_026130045.1 of Micromonospora sp. CPCC 205371. GTDB lineage: Bacteria > Actinomycetota > Actinomycetes > Mycobacteriales > Micromonosporaceae > Phytohabitans. The sequence continues at coordinate 8,232 of NZ_JAIBNX010000189.1, read as the reverse complement.
CCAGCGCGGCGGCTGCCCAGCTCGCGGCCTCGATGCGGTCGGGGATGGGGCGGTGGGTGTAGCCGCCGAGGCGGGGCACGCCCTGGATCTCGATGACCCGGTCGGTGTGCACCTTGATGATCGCGCCCATCTTCTGCAGGACGCAGATCAGGTCGATGATCTCGGGCTCGACCGCGGCGTTGCGCAGTTCGGTGACGCCGTCGGCCATGACCGCGGTGAGCAGTACCTGCTCGGTGGCGCCGACGCTCGGGTACGGCAGCTCCAGCTTGGTGCCGTGCAGGCCGTTGGGCGCGGTCAGGTGCATGCCGTCGGGCGCCTTGTCGACCTGCGCGCCGAATTCGCGCAGCGCCTGGATGTGGAAGTCGATCGGCCGCGGCCCGATGTGGCAGCCGCCCAGGTCGGGGATGAACGCGTGGCCCAGCCGGTGGAGCAGCGGTCCGCACAGCAGGATCGGGATGCGGCTGGAGCCGGCGTGCACGTTGATCTCGTCGGTGCTGGCGCTCTCGACGTTGGCCGGGTCGAAGACGAGCTCGCCGTCTTCGTCGCCGTCGCTCACCTTGACGCCGTGCAGCTCCAGGAGCCCGCGGACGCCCTCGACGCCGGGGAGGCGGGGCACGGCGTACAGGCGGCTCGGCTCATGGCCGAGCAGCCCTGCCACCATCGCCTTGGAGACGAGGTTCTTGGCGCCACGTACCCGGATCTGTCCGTGCAGCGGAGTGCCGCCGTGCACGGTCAGGACGTCGTTCGTCAACGTAAACCTCCTGCGATTGGCTTTGGGCCCCGGGCAGCATAGCGTTCCGTGACTTTAGTACGGAGTCTCCCAGCGCGCAGGATGGCCCGAAACCGGGAATTCACGCAGTCTTCCGTGTTTTCCCGGTGACCGTGCGTTACGGAAGGGCGAGCATCTGGTCGAGCGCGACGCGCGCGTGGTGCGCCGTGTCGGCATCGACGGTGATCTGGTTCACGAGCCGCCCGGCGGCCAGCTCTTCCAGAGCCCAGACGAGGTGGGGCAGGTCGATGCGGTTCATCGTGGAGCAGTAGCAGACGTTCCGGTCCAGGAACATGATCTGCTTGTCCGGGTGGGCGTGCGCCAGCCGGCGTACCAGATTGAGCTCGGTGCCGATCGCCCACGCCGAACCGGCGGGCGCGGCGTCGAGGGTCTTGATGATGTACTCAGTCGAGCCGACGTAGTCGGCCGACGTGACCACGTCGTAGCGGCACTCCGGGTGGACGAGCACGTTGACGCCCGGCACGCGCATGCGCACCTCGTCGACGCAGCTCTTGGTGAAGCGCCCGTGCACCGAGCAGTGCCCCCGCCAGAGGATCATCTTGGCCTCGCGGAGCTGCTTGGTGGTGAGGCCGCCGCCCGGCTTGTGCGGGTCGTACAGCACGCAGTCGTCGAGGTCGAAACCCATCTCCAGCACGGCGGTGTTGCGCCCGAGGTGCTGGTCGGGCAGGAAGAGCACCCGCTGACCGCGCTCGAACGCCCAGTTCAGCGCGCGCTTGGCGTTGGACGAGGTGCAGACCACGCCGTGGTTGCGGCCGACGAAGCCCTTGATGTCGGCCGAGGAGTTCATGTAGGTGACGGGGACGGTCGACCCGGCGACGTCGGCGTCTTCGAGCAGCTCCCACGCGGTCTCGACCTGCGGCAGCGCCGCCATGTCGGCCATCGAGCAGCCGGCGCCGAGGTCGGGCAGCACCACCTTCTGCGCGTCGGAGGTGAGGATGTCGGCGCTCTCGGCCATGAAGTGCACGCCGCAGAAGACGATGAATTCCGCCTCCGGGCGAGCGGCGGCCTCGCGGGCCAGCTTGAACGAGTCGCCCGTGACGTCGGCGAACTGGATGACCTCGTCGCGCTGGTAGTGGTGCCCGAGTATGAAGAGCCGGTCGCCGAGAGCGGCCTTGGCGCGGGTGGCCCGCTCGACCAGGTCGGGGTCGCTGGGGGAGGGCAGCTCGCCTGGGCACTCGACGCCGCGTTCGGCGGAAGCGTCGCTGCCGCGCCCCAGAAGCAGAAGCGCGGCGCCCGTGCCAGAAGGCTCAACCCACGTCGAAGTCACGCCATCCATGATGCGCCCCGTCGCCAACTCCCGGACTGTGGCATGTCACACTCCCGAAACATGCGAGTGCTGATCTGCCCTGACAAGTTCGCCGGTACCCTCGCGGCGTCCTCGGTGGCCGAGGCCATCGCGGCGGGTTGGCGCTCCGCGGCGGCCAAGGACGAGGCCGTCGAGCGTCCGCTCTCCGACGGCGGTCCAGGTTTTCTCGATGTACTGGCGTCGCTGGGTACCTCGATTCCGGTACCCACGGTGGATCCGCTGGGCCGGCCGGTCCCCGGCTCGGTCCTGCTGGCCGGCGACACGGCGTACCTGGAGAGCGCGCAGGCGTGTGGGCTGCATCTCCTTTCCGAAGGCGAGCGCGACCCGTTGGGCGCCACGTCGTACGGGCTCGGGGTGTTGGTGGCGCACGCCGTCGAGGCGGGCGCGCGGCGGATCGTGATCGGGCTGGGCGGGTCGGCGACCAACGACGGGGGTGCGGGCATGTTCGCCGCGCTCAGCGCCGCGCCACTGGATGAGACCGGGTACGCGCTGCCGTACGGAGGTGCCGCGCTGACCGCCGTGGCCGGGTTGGAGGGTGACCCACGCCTGCGTGGCGCCGCCCTGGTCGCGGCGACCGATGTCGACAATCCCCTGACCGGGCTGCACGGCGCATCCAATGTTTATGGCCCACAGAAGGGCGCGTCCCGCGAGGACGTACTGCTGCTCGACAGCGCGCTGGCCCGGTGGGCGTCGGTGCTGGAGAAGGAGCTGTCGACGTGCCCGCCGGGCCTGGCTGGACTCCCGGGGGCGGGGGCGGCCGGCGGGTTGGGCGCGGCGATCCTCGCGCTCGGCGGCCGCTGCGAGTCGGGTATCGCCATGGTGACGAACCTCATCGGGCTCGACGCCGCGCTGGACGAGGCCGACCTGGTGATCACGGGGGAGGGCTCCTTCGACCACCAGTCGCTGCGCGGCAAGGTGGTGGCCGGCGTGGCCGCTGGCGCCCGCGACCGTGGCCTGCCGTGCCTGGTGCTCGCGGGGCAGGTGAGCGCGGGCCGCCGGGAGGCCGCCGCGGCGGGCGTCACCGACGCGTACGCCCTGGTGGACAGGGTCGGCCTGGAGAAGGCGATGGCCGAACCCGCTGAGGCCCTGCGAGATCTGGCCGCTCACCTGGCCACTCAGTGGTCCCCGGGCCGACTGGAAGGGTTGCCGGGCCGGCGGCGCCTGGACTGAGCGACGCGCCGACGAAGTCGGTGCGCGGCGCGAGGGAAGGCGGCGCCTCTGAGGCCCGGCGACCCGCGCGAGCGGAGCGAGCGCCGGCTGGCAGAGTCCAGATAACCGTTGCATACGCATTTAATGCATACACATCTGCTAGGATGGGCGGCGTGTCGGACGATCCGCGGTTGGTGATCGAGTGGCGAGCGCTGGCGCAGCGCTACCACGACACCTCCTGCGCGCTTGAGCGCGAGCTTCAGGACCGGCACGGGATCGGCATGAGCGAGTTCGAGGTCATCGACCGCCTAGCCGGCGCTGACCAGGCAAAACTCCGCATGCAGGAGCTGGCCGAGCTGGTGCACCTCAGCCAGAGCGCGCTGTCGCGCGCGGTGGCCCGGCTGGAGCGTGACGGCCTCGTCTGCCGGGCGCTCTGCGAGGCAGACCGTCGCGGCGTCTTCGTCACTCTCACGGATGAAGGCCGGCGCCGCCAGGAGGAGGCGCGCCCCACACAGCGTGCCGTGCTCTCCGAGAGTCTGGTTGGGAATCGGCCGGTCGACGGCTAGCGTTGGCAGTGATACCGAAAGTAAGAGGAGATATCCCGTGACGACTTCAGCGCAGTCCGAGTCGACCGAGGCCAAGGCCGCTACGACCGTCGTCCTCACCGACGTCGCGGCGCAGAAGGTCAAGGCCCTTATCGAGCAGGAAGGCCGCGACGATCTGCGGCTGCGTGTGGCGGTGCAGCCTGGCGGCTGTTCCGGCCTGCGCTACCAGCTGTTCTTCGACGAGCGCTCGCTCGACGGCGACGTCGTGACCGACTTCGACGGTGTCGGGGTCGTGGTCGACCGCATGAGCGCCCCTTATCTGTCGGGGGCGACCATCGACTTCGCCGACCGGATCGACGCGCAGGGCTTCACCATCGACAACCCCAACGCGCAGGGCTCGTGCGCGTGCGGCGACTCGTTCCACTAAATCGGAACAGTCTGTCGGAATAGCGGGACCGCCTGTACGGGCGGTCCCGCTTTGTCTAGGCTGGCCGCGCACTTGTCCCATACCCGACTTCGAGGGCCGACATGAAGATCGCCGTAACTGGCTCGATCGCAACAGACCACCTGATGCATTTCCCGGGCCGGTTCGCCGAGCAGCTGCTCGCCGACCAGCTCGACAAGGTCTCGCTGTCCTTCCTGGTCGACGACCTCGTCGTACGCCGCGGCGGCATCGCGGCCAACATCGCCTTCGGGATGGGCCAGCTCGGGCTGCACCCCGTGCTGCTCGGCGCGGTGGGTGCCGACTTCGCCGACTACCGGTCCTGGCTGGAGCGGCACGGCGTCGACTGCGACTCGGTGTACGTCAGCGAGGTCGCGCACACGGCCCGCTTCGTCTGCACCACCGACCTCGACATGTGCCAGATCGCGTCGTTCTACGCGGGCGCGATGAGCGAGGCCCGCAACATCGAACTAGGGCCGGTCGCGGAGCGCGTCGGCGGCCTTGACCTGGTACTGGTCAGCGCCAACGACCCCGAGGCCATGATTCGCCACTCCGAGGAGTGCCGCACCCGCGGGTACGCGTTCGCGGCCGACCCGTCGCAGCAGCTCGCCCGCATGGACGGCGGCGACGTGACGAAGCTCATCGAGGGCGCGGAGTACCTGCTCACCAACGAGTACGAGAAGTCGCTGCTGTCGAGCAAGTCCGGCCTCAGCGAGGCCGAGGTGCTCGACCGGGTAAAGGTACGGATCACCACGCTGGGCAAGAACGGCGTCGAGATCACGGGCAAGGGCCTCGACCGCATCCACGTGCCGGTGGCCCGCGACGTCCAGCTCGTCGACCCGACCGGCGTCGGCGACGGGTTCCGCAGCGGCTTCTTCGCCGGCCTCTCCTGGGGGCTCAGCCTGGAACGGTCCGCCCAGGTCGGCTCGGTGCTGGCCGCGGTCGTGCTGGAGACGGTGGGCCCGCAGGAGTACGAGGTCCGCGCCGACGCCTTCCTCAAGCGCGTCGCCGACTCGTACGGCGACCAGGCGGCGGAAGACATCCGCCCGCACATCGGCGCCTAGCCCTGATCATGGGTTAGTGGGTGCGACGCACGTCATAGGCGGGGGCACCGTCGACTGTGACGGTGCCCACGTACTCCTGGCCGCGCATCCGGCACCACGCGGGAATGTCGTTGGCCGCCGCCGGATCGTCGGCCAGCACCCGCACCACCACGCCGACGGGCACGTCGGGCAGTCGCCTGGCCAGCGCGATCACCGGCAAGGGGCAGCGCTGCCCCAGGCAGTCCAGAGTCTCTCTCACAGGCCCACCACTCCCGCCTCCGCACGCAGGTCGGCGACCACGCCCGGCAGCTCCGACAGGAACCGGTCGACGTCGGCTTCGGTGGTCTCCCGGTGCAGCGACACCCGTACGTTGCCGTGCGACAGCACACCCATCGCCTCCAGTACGTGGCTCGGGCGCAGCGTCGACGACGTGCACGACGACCCCGACGACACCGCGAACCCGCGCCGGTCGAGCGCGTGCAGCAGCGCCTCGCCGTCCACGTACAGGCAGGAGAACGTCACCAGGTGGGGCAGCCGGTCGTCCGGGTCGCCGACCACCTCGACGTCCGGCACCGTCGCGGCGACCACCCGCCGGATCTTGTCGACCAGCGGCGCCAGCCGTGCCGCCTCCGCGGCCTGCTCGGCGGTCACCGCCCGCAGCGCGGCCGCGGCCGCGACCATGGCCGGAAGGTCACGGCACGTCTCCCGTTCGCCATCCGGGTACCGCGAGCGCCAGCGCGCGCCCTTCCGGATGACGAGCAGCCCAACGCCCGCCGGACCACCCCACTTCCGGGCGCTCGCCGTCAGCAGCGACCACCCATCGGGTACCGGGATGCGGCCCACCGACTGCGCGGCGTCGACATAGAGGGGCACGCCCGCCGCGGCGCACGCCTCGGCGGCCTCGGCGACCGGCTGCACGGTGCCCACCTCGTGGCTGGCGCTGATCAGGGCGGCCAGCGCCACGCCGGGGCCCTTGACCGCCTCCCGCCAGGCGTCGAGGTCGAGCCTTCCCAGGCGGTCGACGGCCACCGGTACGCCCGCGTCGCTGGCCGCGTAGAGGACCGCCGAGTGCTCGATCGCCGAGTGCACGAGGCGCTCACCGGCCCGGCGCCGCCCTGCCAGGCCGCCCAGAACGGCCGAGTGTGCCGCCTCCGTCCCGCCACTGGTGAAGGTCAACTCGTCTGGGCGTACTCGAAGAATCTCGGCGGTCGTGGCTCGCGCCGCGTCGAGAAGCTGGCGTGCGCGGCGGGCCTGCGAATAGAGCTTGCCGGAGTCGGCCCAGCCGTCGTCGAGCGCGGCGAGCAGCGCCTGCCGCGCGACCGGGTGCAGCGGCGCGGCCGCGGCCGCGTCGAAGTAGGTCACAAGCCGACGCTACCCACCCCACGGCAGGTCCGGCCCGCATGGTCGAGTAATCTCGCGACCGTCGGTGACGCTAGGGAGGCTGAACCAGGTGGTCGCTAGGGGTACGCGGGCTCGACTCTCGAGGCTCGCCGGGCTCGGGGCCGGCGCCGCGGCGCTGATGACCTTGCTGGGCGGCTGCGACGTCGGCAGCGCCTTCAAGGGTTTCGGCTGGCCGGAGAATGGCCTCACGCCGCAGGCGAACAGGATGTACGACCTGTGGATCGGGTCGGTGATCGCTGCCCTCGTGGTCGGCGTGTTCGTCTGGGGTCTGATCTTCTGGTGCGTCGTGCGGTACCGCAAGCGCGGCGACGAACTGCCGGTGCAGACCCGTTACAACATGCCGATGGAGTTCCTGTACACGATCGCGCCGATCCTGGTCGTGTCGGTGCTCTTCTACTACACGGCGATCGTGCAGACCGATGTGGACCGCACCTCGAAGAACCCGGACGTGATCGTCGAGGTGGTTGGGTTCAAGTGGAACTGGCAGTTCAACTACCGCGACGGCATCGGCACTGACGCCAACACCATCACCTCCACGCTCGGCTCCAGCGACGTGATCCCGGTGCTGGTGCTGCCCACCGGCAAGCGAATCCTCTTCGAGCAGACCAGCAAGGACGTCATCCACTCGTTCTGGGTGCCAGAGCTGCTCTTCAAGCGCGACGTGTTCCCCGGCAGCATCCGCAACCAGTTCGAGGTGTCGAGCATCGACCAGGAGGGCGCGTACGTCGGCCGGTGCGCCGAACTGTGCGGCACCTACCACTCGATGATGAACTTCGAGCTGCGTGTGGTCTCGCCGGAGCAGTTCGACCAGTTCATCGAGGCGAAGCAGGACGGCGCGACGACCCAGCAGGCGCTCACCCAGATCGGTGAGGAGCCGCTGGCGACCACGACGAAGCCGTTCCCGACCAAGCGGGACGTCGCGAACTTCAATCCCGGGTCCGGAGAGTGACATGAAGACTGAGTACCGGATCTTCGGCGTCGTCACCGCCTTCCTGTACGTGGCCTGCATCGTGTACGCGTGGTGGACTTGGGGCGACCTCGGGCATGTCGAGTGGATCGGCACGGTCGCGCTGCTGCTCTCCGCGATCCTGACCACGATGTGCGGCGGCTTCTTCTGGTTCGTGTCACGCCGCATCGACCCGCGCCCCGAAGACCGCCCCGACGCCGAAGTGGCCGACGGCGCGGGCGAGATCGGCTTCTTCAGCCCGGGCAGCTACTGGCCGTTCGGGCTCGCGGCCGCCGCGACCGTGGCCGGGCTCGGGCTCGTGTTCTGGATGTGGTGGCTGCTGGCGGCCGGGCTGATCGCGGTGACGTTCGCGACATGCGGGCTGCTGTTCGAGTACTACACCGGCACCCGCCGCACCGCGGAGCACTGATCGACCCCGCGCCTCGTGCGGTAGCGGGCGCGCGCCGCGCCGTGCTGGGCGCCGTGCTGGGCGCCGCGCCTGGCGCTCTCCTAGCGCTCTCCTGGCGCTCTCCTCGTCGATCAGTCGAAACGCGCTCCGCGCGTTCACGCGGCCCGTGGGCGGCCGCGCCGCGCGGCCCGCGTCGATCAA
>NZ_JAIBNX010000188.1 GCF_026130045.1 Micromonospora sp. CPCC 205371 | reverse complement strand
GGCCATATGCGCGCGGTTATGACAGCAACCCACGTCCATTCGCCCTTGTCCAGCGGAGGAGGCCGGGCGGCGCCGCGCGGACGCGCCGCGCGGACGCTGTCGGGAGACGGGCGTGGTGGGTGGGGTCAGCGGGGCGGGGGGTTGGTGGGGGTGGCTCCGGCGCCTGAGGAGATCTTGAGGACCACCAGGCCGTTCTCGATCGTCCGGCCGTCCGGCTCGGTGCCGGCCACCGTGCCCTGCGGGCAACTGGAGGGAACCGGCGTGTTGGCGACCTCGACGCGGAAGCCGGCATTCTCCAGAGTGGAGCGTGCCGCGGTGACCGAGGAGCACTGGACGCTCGGGATCGACCGCTGCTCGCCGTACGCCATTTTCTGGGTCGGTGGCGTGAAGTTCTTGACCTGCTTGCCCTCCAACGCGTCTGCGAGCGTCTCGTAAACCGCCGGGTTGACGATGCCGTGACTCATGTTGACGGTCGTCTCCGGCCAGTCCGGGTCGGCGAGGACGCCCGCGACCGAGAGATCCTTCGTGGTGGCCACCAGCGAGGCGGTGCGGTGGCTGTCGGTGGTACCCGACTTGCCGGCGACCGGGTGACCGATCCTTCTCCTCGCCTCCGGCTCGGTGGCGCCCTTGCATTCTCCGAAGGCCGACTGGTCGCCGACCGGGCAGCGCGCCGCGTCGAGCGCCGCCCGCGCCACCTGGACGTCGAGCGCCTGGTTGCAGCGCGAGTTCGCCACGTCCAGCTTCTTGCCGTTCAGCTCCTGGATCTCCTGGACCGGGATCGGCTCGCAGTGCTTGCCGTCCGCGGCAAGCGTGGCGTACGCGTTGGCTACGTCGAGCGGGGTGGTGCCGGAGACACCGAGTGTGAACGCCCCCCAGTCGTCAGCGGCCTCCCTGTCGGCGGCGCGCTCCGCGTCTTCGTCGTTGAGGAACCTGATGCCCATCTTCTGCGCGGCGGCGACCACGTTCGCGGCGCCGGCCCGCTCCTCCATGGGCACGAAGTAGGTGTTCACGGAGCGGCCGAACGCGGTCCACGCGTTGTGGATACCGGCCTGGGTGGGGTTGTCGTTGCCGGGGCACCACCGGTCGGTGCCGCCGCAGGAGGAGGTGGGTGAGCCGCCGCTGTACTTGGACTGGTAGCGCTGCGGCGCGTTGAGGGTGTAGTCAAGTGGATACCCTTTCTCCAGCGCCGCGACGATCGTGAAGATCTTGAAGGTGGAGCCGAACTGGTACCCCGTGACACCACCACCGCCGGTGATCAGCGGGTTGGTGGTGTTGGGGTACGTGCCGCGCTGTCCCTTGCTCCTCGGGTTGGTGCTCGGCTTGTTCTGCGGGCTGTACGGATCGTCCACCTTGAAGTTGCGGTTGGTGGCAAGCGCCCGCACCCGTCCGGTGCCCGGCTCGATCGCCGCCACCATGAGGGCGTTCTTGTTGCCGGTCTTCAGCCGCTGCTCGACATTGTCCTTGGCGGCCTTCTGGGTTCTGGGGTCCAATGTGGCCACTACCCGGTAGCCACCGCCGTTGAGCCGCCGCTCGCGGTCGTACTCGCTGCCGCCGAACGCCTCCTGCGACGTCCACCACCGGCGGAAGTAGTCGCAGAAGAAGCCCCAGTCGTTGGGCTTGGTGACGAGGCAGCCGCTCGGCGACCGCTTCGCCTTGATGGTCAACGGGGTCGCCTTCGCAACCGCGGCCTCCTCGGCGGTGATGGACTTTGTCTCCACCATCTGACCCAGGACCCAGTTGCGCCGTTCGAGTGTGCGTTCGTAGCCGTCAGTGGTGGTGGGGTCGTACTCGGTCGGGGACTTCACGATGCCGGCCAGCATGGCGGCCTCGGCCAGCGTCAGGTCCTTCGGGAGCTTGGCGAAGTAGAACTGGCTCGCCGCGTACACGCCGTAGGTGTTGTTGCCGTATGGAGCGATGTTGAGGTACCGCTCCATGATCTCGTCTTTGGTGTACTTCTTCTCCGCCTGGAGCGCGAGCCGTGCCTCCCGCAGCTTGCGCCCGGTGGTGTCCTCGCCGGCCGCGACGACCGCCTTGTTGTCCGTCGCCGTGTAGGTGATGGACATCCGGACCAGCTGCATGGTCAGCGTCGAGGCTCCCTGTTGCGACTGACCCGAGCTGTTTGCCACGAAGGCCCGCACGATGCCCTTGGCGTCGACGCCCTTGTGCGTGTAAAAGCTGTGGTCCTCGGAGGAGAACATCGCCTTGGGCATGAACGGGGAGACGGTGTCCAGCTTGACGTTCCGGCGGTTCTCGTCGAAGAAGCGGGCGATCAGCGTCTTGTTGTCGGACGCGTAGACCTCGCTGGCCTGTGGCGCCTGCGCGTTGGTCAGCTCGCTCGGCAACGCCTCGAACGAGTCGGCGCCCGCCTTGGCCGCCAGCCCTGACATCGCGAGCGCGGGGAAGGCCGCCGCCGCGACGGCCAGCCCGGCGAGCACGCCGCACAGCATCAGCGCCGCTGTGTTGATCACCAGCTTGCGATTCCGAGTCACCTCTGCAAGACGCAGCGAGTCGCGGTCGCGGTTGCGCAGCCGGTCAATCTTCATTGGTCTTTCATACGTGGACGGGTTTCGGGTGAGCTGTGCCCCGGTAGCGGATGTGTCCGGTATCGCAGTTTCGACCGCGAAGGACACTCTGCCGGCCTAGCCTCTGATTGAGGAGGTCACCATGATTGGGACGATTCTCTGGGCGATCATCGCGGGCGCGATCGTCGGCATGCTGGGCAGGCTGCTGCTGCCCGGCCGCCAGAACATCTCGGTGTGGGTCACGATCGGCGTCGGTATCGCGGCCGCCCTGCTCGGCGGCGTGCTCGCCGATTGGCTGGGCGTAGGCGATACCAGGGGCATCGACTGGATCCGGCACGCGATCCAGGTGGCCCTGGCGGTGCTCTTCGTCTGGATAGCGGCCCGCGTGATGGGCGGCTCACAAACCCGCAAGACGGCCTGACGTCGGCTCCGCGCCCCGGAGGCGGGGCGCGGAGCGCGAAGCGGTCAGCTGGCGCGGCGGGCGACCACGGCCTTGGCCAGATCTTCCAGGACGTGGACTGTGGTGTCCCAACCGATGCAGGCGTCGGTGATCGACTGGCCGTAGGTCAGCGGGGCCGTGGGGTCGAGGTCCTGACGGCCTTCCTCGATGAAGGACTCCAGCATCACGCCGACGATGCCGCGCTGGCCGGCCGCCATCTGCGCGGCGATGTCGGCCACCACGACCGGCTGGCGGGTGTAGTCCTTGCCGCTGTTGCCGTGGCTCGCGTCGATGACCAGTCGCTCGGGAAGCCCGGCCGCGCGGAGCTGGGCGAGCGCGCCCGCCACGTCGTCGGCGCCGTAGTTGGGCTTGTCGCTGCCGCCCCGCAGCACGAGGTGGCAGTCGGTGTTGCCGCGGGTGTGCAGGATCGCCGGGGTGCCCGACACGTCGACGCCGGTGAAGACGTGCGGCACGCCGGCGGCGCGGATGGCGTCGACGGCGGTGGAGATCGCCCCGTCCGGGCGGTTCTTCATGCCGATCGGCATCGACAGGCCGGAGGAGAGCTGGCGGTGGACCTGGCTCTCGACGGTGCGCGCGCCGATCGCGCCCCACGCCACCGTGTCCGCGATGTACTGCGGAATGATCGGGTCGAGGAACTCGCAGCCCACCGGCAGGCCCTTGCGCGACACCTGGAGCAGCAGCGAGCGGGCGGTGCGCAGGCCGGTGTTGACGTCGCCGGAGCCGTCCAGTCGCGGATCGTTGATCAGGCCCTTCCAGCCAACCGTCGAGCGCGGCTTCTCGAAGTACACCCGCATCACGATCAGCAGGTCGTCGGCCAGGCGGGCGGCGGTGGAGGCGAGCCGGTCGGCGTATTCGAGGGCGGCGGCCGGGTCGTGTACCGAGCAGGGGCCGACGACGACCATGAGCCGGTCGTCCTTCTGGTCGAGTACGCGGGCGACCGCACGCCGTCCCTCGAGTACGGCCGCCGAGAGATCGTCGTCGAGCGGGTGCTCATGGTGGAGCAGCGCGGGGGTCATCAAGGGGATGACCTTGTCGATGCGTTGGTCGCTGACCCGTTGAACGCTTGGGAGTGTCACTGGAAAGTCCTTCCGCCAGCCTCCCCGGGGCCGGCATCCCCAGGTCGCAGCCGGCTGCGCTTCGCATGCAAAAGGGCAGGAGCTTTGCGCTCCTGCCCAGCCGGCCTCTGGCGGTGTCTGGTGACCTCAGGTCATGGCTTCATGGCCGAGTCACCGGCGCAGGGGCCGGCCTCGTAAACCACAGATACCATCGCGTCACGCCGGCCAGCATACCCTGCGCGACCATGATCACCAGATCCGGACGGTGTCGACCTGCGCCGCACCGGTGAAAACGAGATACACGTCATGCCGGCCGGCCGCGCGCCGGAGGTTGCTGGTGGCGGTGGTCCAGGCGTACCGGTCACCCGTTGCGGGCACGGCGATCGTGCCGAGGAGCCGGCCACTCGGGCCGCCGACTCGCACCTGGATGCCGGCGGGGGCGGTGCCAGGCGTGGAGACGCGTGCCGTGATCTTCGTGACGCCGCTGCCGAGGTTGGCGTCCGCGAACTTGATCCACTGCCCGGAGGCGGTCGCGGCCACGGCCGTACCCGCTGCCTTGGTGGTGTCGACGAGCGTGGCGCCCGCGTAGGCGTCGAACGTCCACGCGGCCGTTGTGGTGCGCAGGTCGCGCGGCGGGATCGTCTCGCCGTTCACGTGGAGCGTCGCGGTCCGGCGGATGTCGGTGGCCGAGGCGCCGACGAGGATGTCGTACGTACCGCTCTCGATCACGGGCCGGCTGCGAGTGACGTCCCAGAACGCGAGATCCGACCGCTTGAGCGGGATGCGCACGGTCTTCTTCTGGCCAGGTGCCAGGGTCACCTTGGCGAACCCGCGCAGCTGCTTGACCGGCTGCGTGGTGCGGGACTTGCGCTGGTGGGTGTAGAGCTGCACGGTCTCGGTGCCGGCGCGGCTGCCGGTGTTGGTCACGTCGACGGAGACCGACGAGCCGTCGACCCGCGGCGCGGAGTACCCGAATGTCGTGTAGCTGAGCCCGTGTCCGAACGGGTAGAGGGGCGTGCCGCGGTGGTAGAGGTACGTCATGCCGGTCTTTGCGATGTCGTAGTCGAGGATGCTGGGCAGCTCGGCGTCCGACCGGTACCAGGTCTGGGTGAGCCGGCCGCTCGGGTTGTGGTCGCCGAAGAGCACGTCGGCGATCGCGTGCCCCGTCTCCTGCCCGGCGTGGCTGGTCCAGAGGATGGCCGGCACGTTGGCCTGCTCCCACGTGATCGTGGTGGGGTAGCTGTTTTCGAGCACCACGACGGTGTTCGGGTTGGCCTGCCGGACCGCCTTGACCAGCGCGGCCTGGCCCTCGGCGAGCGCCGTCGAGGTGCGGTCGTTGGTCTCCCGGCCGTTGATGAACGGCATGCTGCCGACCACGACCACCGCGACGTCGGCGCCCTTGGCGGCCGCGACCGCCTCCTGTACCCCGCTGCGGATGGTCTCCTTCGTGAACCGGGCCGCCGTGGCAGCGGTCTCGGCGCCTAGGGCCAGCTTGCCGCCCGCATCCACGGTGAGGTACCGCACCGCCGGGAACCACGGCTCGCGCGTCTCGTAGCCGGCGTACCGGATGACGAAGGTGCCGTCGCTCTGCTCTTCGAGCTTGAACTGCTGCTGGACGTACCAGTTGTTGGGCTGCGCGTCGCGGGTGACGAACGGGCCCCAGTTGTACCCGAGCACCTTGTTGGTGGCCACGTTGCGCAGGCTGAGCAGGCCCTGGCCCCAGTCGAAAACGTCGAACCGGGCGGCGTCGTCCGCGGTGGTGGAGCCGAGCCCCACGTGGTCCGCGTCGGTGGTGCCGGTGGAGGTGACGTACCGGCCGGTGGCCACGTCGCGCAGCGCGATCCGGTCGACACCCTCGCTGGCGACCACGGTGGCGCCAGCGCCCAGCCGTTCCTGGATGCCCTGCCTCGGCGTGACCGCGTACGGGAGGGAGCCGCTGTACCAGTCGGTGTAGAGGGTGTTCTCCAGCGGGCCGACCACGGCCACCTTGCGGGTCTTCGCTGCCGAGAGCGGCAGCGTGTTGCCCGCGTTCTTCAGCAGCACGACCTGTTCGTCCGCGGCCTGCCTGGCCAGCCGCTGGTGCGCGGGGGAGTTGATGACGTCGGGCGTGATGGCCGCGTACGGGTTGCTTCCTGGCGGGTCGAACTCGCCGAGCCGGAACCGGATGGAGAAGATGTGCCGCAGCGCCTCGTCGAGGTCGGCCTCGGTCAGCAGCCCCTGGTCTACCGCGGCGCGGATGGCAGCGACCGTCGAGTTTGGATTGTTGCCGTCCTGCGTGAAGCTGTCGAGGCCGGCCTTCATCGCGGCGGCGTTCGCCTCCGCCTGCGTGCCGTAGTACCGCTGCGAGCCGACCAGGTTGCCGGGCGCGAACGCGTCGCTGACCAACATGAGGTCCTTGTCGGTCCAGGTGCGGACCTCGGCGTCGAGGGACGGCTCCACTGTGGCCGGTCGGCCGTTGATGAGGTTGTACGACGTCATCACGCCGGTGGCGGCGTCCGCCTGGATCGCGGTCCGGTACGCGGGCAGCTCGTAGTCGTGCAGCAGCCGGGGCGGCAGCATCGACGAGGCGGTGTCGCGCATGATCTCGTTGTTGTTGGCCAGGTAGTGCTTCAGCGTCGGCGCCGCCTGGAGGTACACGGGGTGGTCGCCTTGTAGCCCCTTGCCGTACGCCGTGGACAGCGCCCCGGTCAGATACGGGTCCTCGGAGTATCCCTCTTCGTTGCGGCCCCAGCGCGGGTCGCGCAGCAGGTTGACGACGGGCGCCCAGAGGTTGAGCCCGTTGTTGGCCGGGTCTTTCGCATGGAAGCCGCGCGCCTCCCGACCGACGGCGGTGCCGACCTGCTTCATCAGGTCTGGGTTCCACGTCGTCGCGAGACCGATGGCCTGCGGGAAGACGGTCGCCTCGCCGAGCCAGGCGACGCCGTGCAGCGCCTCGGTGCCGGTGCGGAAGGGGCCGATGCCGAGCCGCGGGATCGCCGGCTGGTACTGGTGCAGCAGCGAGATCTTCTCGTCCAGCGTGAGCCGACCGACAAGATCGTCGATCCGCGAGTCCAGCGGCAGGGCGGGGTCGCGGAAGGGGTACGTGTCGTCGGCGCGCGCCGCGACGGCGGGCGCGAGCACGGTCATCGTCACGGCGATCGCCAGGCAGGCCTTCAGGATGCGCACCTTTGCGAGGCTCGTGCACGCCGTAGCGGCCTGTCAATAGTTTGGACACCATACGAACCCCTTGGTTGACGAAACCGATACGAAATCATCGACGTACTCCGTTGACATGCCGTGGCTGGTCCGTTTAGCTGGGGCTCGAATGTGTGTCGAAGCGCTTCGACTCGCATTTCGACGATTAGGAGGTGGCAGTGTTCACCACTCGTACCCGTGCCGCGGCCACCGCGCTGCTCGCTGCCGTGTCGCTGGCCCTGGCTGCCTGCGGCGCGGACGCCGACGACGAGGGCGGCAGCGACGGCGACGGCAAGGTCCTGAAGCTGTGGCACTACGAAGGCGCCACGAGCGCGATGGGCGTCGCGTGGGCCGAGGCGATCAAGCAATTCGAGGCGTCGCACCCGGGCGTCAAGGTGCAGTTCGAGGAGAAGGGCTTCGAGCAGATCCGGCAGAACGCCGGCATGATCCTCAATTCGGACGAAGCCCCCGACATCATGGAATACAACAAGGGCAACGCGTCGGCCGGCCTGCTGTCCAAGCAGGGGCTATTGACCGACCTGACGTCCGAAGCCGGAAAACGCGGCTGGGACAAGATTTCGCCAAGCATCCAGACCACCTGCAAGTACGACGACCAGGGCATCATGGGCGGCGACAAGTGGTACGGCGTGCCGAATTACGCCGAATACGTGATGGTCTACTACAACAAGGACCTCTTCGCGAAGCACAACGTGCAGGTGCCCACCACGCTCGCCGAGTTCGAGGCGGCGATGGACACGTTCGTCAAGGCCGGCGTCACCCCGCTGTCGGTCGGCGGCGCGGAGTACCCGGCGCAGCAGATCTTCTACGAACTCGCGCTGTCGAAGGCGAACCGCGCGTGGGTCGACTCCTTCCAGCTCTACAAGGGCAAGGTCGACTTCAAGGGGCCGGAGTTCACGTACGCGGCCGACACGTTCGCCAATTGGGTCAAGAAGGGCTACATCGCCAAGAACTCCGCCGGCATCAAGGCCGAGGACATGGGCGTCGCCTGGACGCAGGGCAAGTTCCCAATCCTGATCTCGGGAAGCTGGTGGTACGGCCGGTTCGTGGCCGAGGCCAAGGGCTTCCAGTGGGGCACGTTCCTCTTCCCTGGCAGCAACCTGCACCCGGGCTCCGGTGGCAACATCTGGGTGGTGCCGAAGAATGCCAAGAACAAGGACCTGGCGTACGACTTCATCGACATCACGATGAAGCCGGAGATCCAGTCGCTGCTCGGTAACTCGGGCGGCGTGCCGGTACTGGGCGACATCAGCAAGATCACTGATCCGAAGAGCAAGGAACTGATCGAGAACTTCGACAAGCTCAACTCCTCGGACGGGCTGGCGTTCTACCCCGACTGGCCGGCGCCCGGCTACTACGACGTGCTCGTGGCCGGCACGCAGCACCTGATCAACGGCACCAAGACGCCGGCCCAGGTGCTCGACGAGATCGCCAAGCCGTACAACGACAACCTGACCAGCATGGGCAAGTAGTGACCACGTCGACAGAGGTGGAGCGGCGCCCTCTCGCGGGCGCCGCTCCCGCCCGCCCGCGGCGCCGGCGAAGTGGCGGCGGCTACACGGTGTTCCTCATCCCGGGGGTGCTGCTGTCGCTCGTCGTCATCGTCGTGCCGCTGCTGATGAACGTCGGCATCAGCCTCACTCGCTGGCAAGGCGTGGGCACGCCGGAGTGGATCGGGCTCGACAACTACACCCGGCTACTCGACGACGAAAA
The DNA here is from genome assembly GCF_026130045.1 of Micromonospora sp. CPCC 205371. Classification (GTDB taxonomy): domain Bacteria; phylum Actinomycetota; class Actinomycetes; order Mycobacteriales; family Micromonosporaceae; genus Phytohabitans. The sequence continues at coordinate 7,960 of NZ_JAIBNX010000188.1, read as the reverse complement.
CTTCTGGGCCTCGTTCCGCAACATCATCTTCCTGATCGTCGCGATGGCGGTCGTGCCGACTCTGCTCGGCCTGGTGCTCGCCGCCGTGCTCTTCGACTACGTGGGCAAGCAGGTCGGGCCGCGCACCGCGAGCGCGTTCCGCTCGGGTTTCTACCTGCCGCAGGTGCTGCCGGTGGCGGTCACCGGCATCGTGTGGGGCTGGATTCTCAACCCCAGCTTCGGCGCGCTCAACGCGATCCTCACCAACGCGGGCCTCGACGCGCTGGCCAAGAACTGGCTCGGCGACCCCGCGTACGCGCTCTACAGCATCATGGTGATCATGGTCTGGTTCCAGCTGGGATACCCGGTCGTGATGTTCATGTCCGGGCTCCAGCGGGTGGATCCAGAGCTGTACGAGGCGGCGGCCATCGACGGTGCCGGCTGGTGGCAGCGGTTCCGGCGGATCGCGGTACACCTCATCAAGCCGGAGATTTACGTGGTGCTGGTGACCACGACGATCGCGGCCCTCAAGATTTTCGGGCAGATCTTCGTGCTGACGCGGGGTGGGCCAGGCAACGCCACACTCGTGCCGTCGTACTTCGCGTACCAGAACTTCTTCGAGAAGGCGCAGGTCGGCTACGGCTCGGCGATCGCCACCGTGCTGACCGTCATCATCGTCGTGCTGGCCGTGGTTTTCCTGCGGATTCAGGCGCGTGGCGAGAGGCGTGATCTCCTGTGAGCGCGCGCCTGTCGCGGTCCGCCGTGCTGGCGGTGCTCACGCTGCTGGTCATCGTCGTGCTGTCGCCGTTCGCGCTGGTCGCGCTCAACGCGGTGAAGAGCCCGGCCGAGTACGCGTCGGACGGCCCGCTGTCGTTGCCGGACAGCCTGTACTTCAAGGGACTCGCCGACTTCTGGATCCGTGTCGACTTCGGCGAGAAGCTCTTCAACAGCTTCGTCATCAGCGCCAGCGTGGCGGTGCTCGCGGTCGTCGTGTCGATCTTCAACGCGTACGCCCTCGGCATCGGCCGGGTCCGCGGGCGCGGCGCGTTTCTGGTCTTCTTCCTGCTCGCCAACCTGCTTCCACAGGAGGCGCTGGCGTACCCGCTCTACTACCTGTCCAAAGAGGTCGGTCTCTACAACACCCAACTCGTCGTCGTCATCATCTTCACCGCGATTCAGAGCGCCTTCGGCACGTACCTGCTCTCGTCGGTGTACGCGGCGTTTCCCCGCGAGATGCTGGAGGCGGCCGCGATCGACGGTGCCGGCAAGTGGCGCACGCTTTGGCGGGTCGTGGTGCCGATCAGCTGGTCGAGCCTGTCGGTGCTCTTCACGTTCTTCTTCATCTGGACGTGGAACGAGTTCTTCCTGCCGCTCATCTTCCTCATCTCGAACGACAAGCAGACCGTGCCGGTGGCGCTCGGCGTGCTCCAGGGCGACCGGATGATGGACGCCACGACCACCAGCGCGTCGGCCTTGCTCGGCATCGTGCCAGCCATCGTCTTCTTCCTCATCTTCCAGCGAACCCTGACCCGCGGCGTCATGGCCGGCGCGGTGAAATGAACATCGAGGAGCACCGTTGAAGTTCACCGATGGCTACTGGCATGTGCGTGACGGTGTGCACCCCCTCTACCCCGTAGAGGCGCACGACATCACCGCCGACGGCGACAGCCTGACCGTGTACGCGCCGACCGCCCACATCGGACATCGCGGCGACACCCTCAACCGGCCGATGCTGACCGTGCGAGCGGAGTCGCCGATGCCGGACGTCATCGGTATCACCGTCTCTCACTTCACCGGGCTCACCCAGCGAGGGCCGCGGTTCGAGCTGGCGACCGCCGACGCGCCGGTCACGGTGTCCACCGAGGAAGCCACGCTGACATCGGGCAGCCTGTCCGTGCGCTTCCACGAGCGCTGGCGGATGGAGTTTCTCGCTGACGGTGAAGTGCTGACCGCGAGCGAGCGCAAGGCGATGGCCGCCATCGGCACCGACGACGGCGCCCACTACATCCGCGAGCAGCTTCGCCTCGGCGTCGGCACCACCGTGTACGGGCTGGGGGAGCGGTTCGGTCCGCTGGTGAAGAACGGCCAGTCGGTGGATATCTGGAACGCCGACGGTGGCACGAGCAGCGAGCAGGCGTACAAGAACGTGCCGTTCTATGTGACCAGCGGTGGGTACGGCGTGTTCGTCGACCATCCCGGGCTGGTGTCGTTCGAGGTGGGCTCGGAAGCGGTATCCCGAGTGCAGTTCAGCGCGCAGGGCCACGAGCTGCGGTACTTCGTCATCTATGGGCCGACGCCGAAGGAGATTCTGCGCAAGTACACGGCGCTCACGGGGCGTCCGGCGTTGCCTCCGGCGTGGTCGTTCGGCCTGTGGTTGACCACGTCGTTCACCACGTCGTACGACGAGGACACGGTGATGGGCTTCGTCGATGGCATGGCCGAGCGGGACCTGCCGCTGTCGGTGTTCCACTTCGACACGTTCTGGATGCGTGAGTTCCACTGGTGTGACTTCGAGTGGGACCCCCGGACTTTTCCCGACCCGGCCGGGATGCTGAAGCGCCTCAAAGAACGCGGATTGCGGGTCAGTCTGTGGATCAACCCGTACATCGCGCAGCGGTCGGCGCTCTTCGCGGAGGGAGCGGCCCGCGGGTACCTGGTGCGCACGCCGGGCGGTGACGTGTGGCAGATCGACCGCTGGCAGGCGGGCATGGGGCTGGTCGACTTCACGAACCCGGACGCGTGCGCGTGGTATGCGGGGAAGCTGCGGGCGCTGCTGGAGATGGGGGTGGATTGCTTCAAGTCGGACTTTGGCGAGCGCATCCCCACCGAGGTGGTGTGGCACGACGGCTCTGACCCGGAGCGGATGCACAACTACTACACCCACCTGTACAACCGCACCGTCTTCGAGTTGCTGCGCGAGCATCGGGGTGTGGGCGAGGCGGTGCTGTTCGCCCGCTCAGCGACCGCCGGCGGTCAGCAGTACCCGGTGCACTGGGGTGGCGACTGCGAGTCCACGTTCGAGTCGATGGCCGAAAGCCTGCGGGGCGGCCTGTCGCTGGCGATGTCGGGTTTCGGCTTCTGGAGCCATGACATCGGTGGTTTCGAGGGCCGGCCCGACCCGGCGGTATTCAAACGGTGGATCCCCTTTGGACTGCTCTCGTCGCACAGCCGGTTGCACGGCAACCACTCCTACCGGGTGCCGTGGGAGTTCGACCAGGAGGCGGTCGACGTGCTCCGGGCGTTCACGAAGCTGAAGGCGCGGCTGATGCCGTACCTGTTCGGTGCCGCGGTGACCGCCCATCGGGAGGGTGTGCCAGTGATGCGGCCGATGGTGGCCGAGTTCGCGGACGACCCGGCGTGCGCGTACCTCGACCGGCAGTACATGCTCGGCGATCGGCTGCTCGTCGCGCCGGTGATGTCGGCGTCCGGCCGGGTCTCGTACTACGTGCCCGCCGGCCGCTGGACCCATCTGCTCACGGGCGAGGTGGTCGAGGGGCCGCGCTGGGTCACCGAGACGTGCGGTTTCGACACCGTGCCCGTGCTGGTGCGGCCGGGCACCGTGCTGCCGCTGGGCGCCCGCGACGACCGCCCCGACTACGACTACCACGACGGCGTCACGCTCCAGCTCTACGAGCTGGCCGAAGGCGAGGTGCGGATCGACGTTCCGTCGCTCGATGGCGCGGTCGCGACCAGCTTCGTCGTGGTCCGGCAGGGCGACGCGATTCGTGTACACCGCTCAGGCGCCGCCGCCCCGTGGCGCGTCGAGGTGGCGGGCCGGGCTGTCGGCGTACCCGATGATGTCGACGAGGCCGAGCTCAGCGTGGCGTAGGCGGCGCGTGCTGGCCCTCGGACGGCGTGGCCTGCTCGTCCTTGATCACCTTGCGTTCCAGGGTGACCTGGGCCTGGCCGGTCCCACCCACCCGGATGTCGTCGTACGCCTGTAGCACCTTGTTTTCGTCGAAGTAGAGGACGGACATCGCCAGCGGCAGCGGGTCCTCGTCTTCAAGGCCGCGCAGCCCGGCGCCGCCGGTGGAGCCCTCCACCATCAGCCTGGTCGGCATCCCGCCCTGCACCGGCGCGAGCATCGACACCTCGCGCTTGTGCGTGTGCCCCGCGAGGACGAGCGGGCACGTGCCGGTCAACGCCACGGCGGAGGCCGGATCGTGCACCAGTCCGATGTCGACAGGCCGGTCGGCGGCCTTGATCGTGGTGGCCAGCTGCTCGCCGGTGCCGATCATTCGCTCGGCGGTCTGCTTCGAGCTGCCCGAGCCGGCCGGTGAAGTCTCCTTGTCAGGCGTGAAGCGCGGGTCGCCGATGCCGGCGAACGTCAGCCCGGCCACCGTGGCGACCTTGTTGTCCAACACGATCGCGTTGCTCTGCTGAGCCACCGCTGCGGCGGTCGCCGCCGAGTCGTGGTTGCCGCGGACGTACACGTACGGCACCTTGAGCAGGCCGATCGATGCGACGTACGAGGCCTCGGGCTCGCTGCCCCAGTCGGTGATGTCGCCGGTGTCGACCACGACGTCGATCCCGAACTGCTCGACCACCGTGCGGATCATCGACCAGGCGGTCGGGTTGAGGTGCAGGTCGGAGACGTGAAGGACGCTCGTCGTGCCGGGCGCCGGCTGGTAGACGGGCAGCGTGGAGACCGTCGTGTAGATCCGGCTGACGTTCGCGACGATGTGCTGGAGCTGCTCCGCGTACCTGCCGTAGTTGTCCGCGATCGCCCGCGCGTCACCGACGACGGCGGGCGCGTTGACCAGCAGCCCTTCGTACCGCGGCTCCTCGATCGAGTTGGGGCGCAGCGTCGCGGCGGCGGTGCCCAGGCTGCCCGCCACGATGGCCAGCGCGATAAAGCCCGACCAGGCGACACGGCGCACGTTGCGGAAGACGAGCGCGGCTATCACCATCGCGCAGAGCACCGAGACCGCGACGGTGCGCATTACGAGCCTGATAAGGCCCTCTTTCACGTCGTCGAGAGCCGTCTGGCTGGCCCGTGTGATGCCGGCGGGGTCGTCGAGCAGGGCCTCGGTGCGGCGCTGGTCGAGCGAGCCCAGGTTGACCGACAGGTGCGTCGGGCCGTCGTGGCTGTTGAGGTGCAGCGCGCCGAGCGGCGGAATCGCGACCTCGGTGTCGCCGACGATCGACGGCGTGATCGACATCTCAGCCCGGAACGGGCCCACATCGGTGTTGGTGTGCGCGCCCAGCAGTACGCCGATGATCACGCCGACCGCCGCGACCCCGAACATCACCAGCGCGAACCCAGCCTTGCGAGCAGGGATGGAGCGGGCGGCCCGGCCGACCGCCCGCATGACGCGCGCTTTTCGATCTGTTCTGCTCATACCCTGCTTCGAGGCTAACTCTTTCCGGCCCCGCCGCCAGAGAAGACGAGCCGCAGGATGCGATCGTCGGTCGGATCAGGGTCTCCCCGGCCGTCGTGGTTCGACGTGGTCACCCACAGTGAACCATCCGGGGCGGCGATCGCGGTGCGAAGCCGGCCGTACTGCTCGACCAGCATCGGGCGCGGCTGCCCGAATACGGTGCCGGCGGCGGTGAGCTCGACCAGCCAGAGCCGCTCCCCGCGCAGGCACGCGGCGACCACGACCCGCTCGACGATCGCCATGCCGGAACAGGAGGCGTCCTTCGGTGACCACGCGACCAGCGGATTGACGAACCGAGGGTCGTTCGCCTTGCCCTCGACCGTCGGCCAGCCGTAGTTCTTGCCTGGCTCGATCAGGTTGACCTCGTCCCAGGTGCTTTGCCCGAACTCGGTCGCGAACAGCCGCTTGCTGGCGTCCCACGCGATGCCCTGGACGTTGCGGTGGCCCAGCGACCACACGAGCGAATCCTTGATCGGGTTGCCCGGTGCGGGCTTTCCGTCCGGCGTCATCCGGAGGATCTTGCCGCCGAGGCTCTTCGGATCCTGCGCGAGCCCGCGCTGTGACGCGTCGCCCGTCGTGGCGTACAGGAAACCGTCCGGCCCGAACGCGAGCCGCCCGCCATTGTGGATGCCCGACAGCGGGATGCCCGTGACGATCGGGGTGGGCTCGCCGCCCAGCACCAGCTTGGCGACCCGGTTGTCCCGGGCGGTGGAGTAGTACACGAAGACGGACTTGTCGGCGTCATAGTTCGGCGACACCGCGATGCCCATCAGGCCGCCCTCGCCAGCGGCGTCCACCTCGTCGAGCGTCTGCACGGTTGTCACCTTGAGCCCGTCAGTTGTGGACTCCGGCCCGACCTTGAGAATCTTGCCGGAGTCACGCTCGGTGACGAGCGCGCCACGATCCGGCAGGAATGCCACGCCCCACGGCACGCGCAGGCCCTTGGCCAGCACCGTCGCCGCGATCTGCTGGTTGACGCCGTCCTGTGGCGTGGCGGTCACCGTCGGGGTGGGGAACGTGGGTGGCTCGCCGGCCTCGTCGGGCGCGGGCTCGCCGAAGCTACAGCCGCCCGCCGCCATGGTCAGAACCACAGCGGCGGCGGTGGCGCGGGCGCGGGCAGTCACCCGGCCAGGGTAGCCGGGTCACCTTGGGAGCCACCGCGCCGGAACACCCACGCCCTCCTCAACCCCCTTGGGTGCGGCGTCCCGGCCGAGTTGCCGGCGCAGGTCGCCGATCGGCAGCGCCCCGGTGGTCAGGCCCTTGCCCAGTCGCCAGATCCCCTTCAGGTTGGCGACCGCGGTGGCCACGATGTCGACGCGGCTGTCCGGATCGTCCACCCAGTCCACCGGTACCTCGTGGATGCGCAGGCCGGCGCGTTCGGCCAGTACCAGCAACTCGGTGTCGAAGAACCAGCCGGTGTCCCGCACAAGCGGCAGGAGGCGCTCGGCCACGTCGCGCCGGATCGCCTTGAACCCGCACTGCGCGTCCGAAAACCTGGTGGCGAGCGTGCCGCGCAGCAACAGGTTGTAGCAGCGCGAGATGATTTCCCGCTTCGGCCCCCGGACCACGCGGGAACCTCGCGAGAGGCGGCTGCCGATCGCCAGGTCCGAGTGGCCGGAGATCAGCGGCGCCACCAGCGGGAGCAGCGCGGCCAGGTCGGTGGAGAGGTCCACGTCCATGTACGCGAGCACCGGCGCGTCCGACGCCGTCCAGACCGCGTTTAGTGCGCGGCCGCGTCCCTTCTGATCCAGGTGTACGGCCCGGACCTCGGGCAGTTCGAGGCTCAGGGCGGTCGCCAAGTCGAGCGTGGCGTCGGTGCTCGCGTTGTCGGCGATCGTGATCCGGAAGGGGTACGGGAAACTCCTCCGCAGATGCGCCGACAGCCGGCGGACGCATGGCTCGAGATCCCTCTCCTCGTTGTAGACGGGTATCACCACGTCGAGGACGGCGTCCTGCGGCGCGTGGGCGCTCTGGCTGGCCGCGCCCGGAAGCGCTGTGGTCGTCATGGGCTCCACCCTCCGTGCCTTCCCTCAGCGCCAGATCCGCCCACCCTGTGCCACCCCTGTGAGCCCACCCCACCCACCCATCCCCGCGCCCGCGCCGCGCCGTACCCACGCGCCGCGCCTCTCCCTCCTCGATCAAGGACGAATGCGCGTGCTTGGATCTCCGATCCGCGTGCGTTTGCCCTTGATCCCTGCGGATCTCCTTGATCGCCGGCCTGGGGCAGCGGCCGCCACGGTCGTCGCTGCCGACGGCGGTCCTGTTGAGAGGCCCGCTGCGCGGGCGATGAGAGCATGCTGCGTCAACCCGACCCTGCGGGCGCACCGTGGGCGAGCTACGCGCGGCACGTCTGGCCGTCTGGTCGCCGCTGGCGCAAGCCGCGGCGAGATCTGACCGCGCGACGCCGCGTCACGCCTGGCCGCAGCGTGGTGCGGCGCCGTCGGTGCGACGCGGCGCCCGGCTGGCCGTGCTGACCTGCGGCGCTGGTCTGCGGTGCTGGCCGTGCGGCCGTGTCGCGGGGCGAGGTCGGGCGGTTGGGGGCGTCGGGGCGTCGGGGCGTCGGGGCGTCGGGGCGTCGGGGCGTCGGGGCGTCGGGGCGT
>NZ_JAIBNX010000187.1 GCF_026130045.1 Micromonospora sp. CPCC 205371 | reverse complement strand
CGCGCGGCCCCGACACGGGCTGGGGGCGGGGGGGGGGGGGGGGGGGGGGGGGGGGGGGGGGGGGGGGGGCGGGGCGCCGCCTACCGCCACGGCGGCGGCGCCTTGCGACGTTGCCGCGTGTAGTGCGCCGGCTGGGGATGCGCCAGACAGCCAGGCGCTCAGGAGGCCAGCCGCGAAGGCGTCGCCGGCGCCGGTCGCGTCGATCACACGGACGCGGCGGCCGGGTACGGTCACCACCTCCGGGTCGGCCCAGACCGCACCGTCGGGGCCGCGTTTGACCACTGCCACCCTTGCCACCTCGGCGAGTGCCTTGGCCTGGGCGGTCGGGTCGCCGGGGCCGGCCAGCACGGCGGCCTCGTCGGCGTTGGCCAGGAGCAGGTCGACACCCCGTACCCAGTCGAGAAAAGCGGAGGCGCGCCGCAACGGGGCCGCGGACGCCGCGTCGACGCTCGCGGTGATACCACGTTCGCGCGCGGCGGCCAGCGCGCGCAGTCCGGCGTCGCGGGTCGCGGGGTCCAGCAGCGTGTACCCGGAAACATGCACATGGCGGGCCGCTGGCGCGCCGGCCAGCGCGGCGTCGACGTCGGTGGGGGAGAGGAGCAGGTTCGCGCCGCGGTCGGTGATCATCGTGCGCTCGCCGTCGCGGGTCAGCACGATGACGGTACCGGTGGCGGCGTGCTCGTGTCCGCGTACCAGGCAATGGACCCCGGCGGTGGCTAGCTCGGCGACGCGAGCCCGACCCGCCTCGTCGTCGCCCGCCGCCGCGACCAGCGTTACCGGCGTGCCTTGCGCGGCCAGCCACGCGGCGGTGTTGGCGGCCTGGCCGCCGCCGGTGAAGCGCACGGCGGCCGGGGTGTCCGAACCGGTGGCCAGCGGCCCTTCGAGCACCGCCACCACGTCGGTGACCAGGTCGCCGACAACGATGATCATCTGGTGGCGGCCACGGCGATGCGGGCGGCGAGTTCGGCGTTGCGGAGGATGATCCGCACGTTGACAGCGAGGCTTTCACCGTGCGTGGCGGAGTGGAAGTGCGACAGCAGGAACGGTGTCACCGCCTTGCCGGTTACGCCTTCCCGCTCCAGCAGGGCCAGGCCGTCGGCGAGCGTGCGGTCGTGCAGGTCGGGGTCGAGCTGCTGATCGGGCGGGAGCGGGTTGGCGACCACGGTGCCACCGCTGTGCACGCCGTGAGCGAGGCCGGCTGCGATGACGTCGGCGACCGCCTCGGGCGAGTCGACCGACCAGTCCAGCTCGAAGCCGGAGTCTGTGATGAAGAACCCGGGGAACCGCCGCGTGCCGTAGCCGAGCACGGTCACGCCGAGCGACTCGAGGCGTTCGAGGGTGGCGCCGACGTCGAGGATCGACTTCACACCGGCGCACACCACCACGATCGGCACGCGCGCGAGGGTCACCAGGTCGGCTGACTCGTCGAACGTCTGCGCCGCCTCCCGGTGTACGCCGCCGAGCCCGCCGGTCGCGAAGATCGGTATCCCGGCGGAGACGGCGACGGCGCTGGTCGCGGCCACGGTCGTGGCCCCGTCGGCGCCCGCGGCGGCGGCAACCGCGATATCGCGTACCGAGAGTTTCGCCACACCGTCGGCGCTCGCCAAGTGCGACAGCTCCGCGTCGTCGAGCCCTACGGTCAGCCGCCCGCCCACCATGCCGATCGTGGCCGGCACCGCACCGGCGGCCCGGACCGTCGCCTCGATCTCCCGAGCGACACGCAGGTTGTCAGGCTTCGGGAGCCCGTGCGAGACGATGGTGCTTTCGAGTGCGACGATTGGGCGGCGGTCGCGGCGGGCGTCGGCCACCTCGGCCCCGTATGCGATGTCGAAGTCTCTCACGATCTTTACGGTATGCCGCTTGAATGGACCCGTTGGGCGTGAGGTGGGAAACTAGAGGGCTGGAGGTGTTACTCGACGTGAGCACGCAGGTTCTCGAGCGTCCGGAGCTCAAGGACGCCGACACTGGTCCTGAGATGTTCCACTACGTTCGCAAGGAAAAGATCGCCGAGAGTGCGGTCATGGGCACGTTCGTGGTGGCCCTGTGCGGCGAGACCTTCCCGGTGACGAAAGCGGCCAAACCGGGCTCACCGGTCTGCCCGCAGTGCAAGGAGATCTACGAATCGATGTCGGAGTAGTCACCGGCACCGTCTGACCGCACGCGGCGGTGGCTTGGCCGCCGCCGCCTTCTTGCACAGCCCCGCTCGCTTCGGCGGCTCCCTTCGGGGGTCAGCGCCGCGCGGTCCGGTGTCGGTCGGTCCGGTTATGCTGAAGGCCGCCTTCGCGCCCCGTCGCGGGGGCGCTTTCGTGTGCGAGGGGGTCGGGGTTGCGGCTGGCGTTGGACGACTTTCCACCGCTGCGGGCGTGGCAGCGCAAGGCGATGGTCGAGTATCTGCGGCGCCGCACCGAAGACTTCATGGCGGTCGCTACGCCCGGTGCCGGCAAGACCACGTTCGCGTTGCGGCTCGCCGCTGAGCTGCTCGTCGACGGCACCGTCGAGGCGGTCACCGTGGTCGCGCCGACCGAGCACCTCAAGACCCAGTGGGCCGCCGCGGCGGCTCGGGTCGGCATCCAGCTCGACTCGGCGTTCCGCAACGCCGACATTCACTCCTCATCGGACTTCCACGGCGCGGTCGTGACGTACGCACAGGTGGGCATGGCGCCGCACGTGCACCGGCGGCGCACGATGACCCGGCGCACGATGGTGATCCTCGACGAGATCCACCACGCGGGTGACTCCCGGTCGTGGGGCGACGGTGTCAGAGCCGCCTTCGAGCCCGCCGTGCGCCGCCTGATGCTCACCGGCACCCCGTTCCGGTCCGACGACAACCCGATCCCGTTCGTGACGTACGAGAGGGGCGACGACGGCCTCCAGCGGTCCCGCTCCGACTCGGTCTACGGATACTCCGACGCGCTCCGCGACGGCGTCGTGCGACCGGTGATCTTCTTGGCGTACTCGGGAGAGACCCGGTGGCGCACCAGCGCCGGCGACGAGCTGGCCGCGCGGCTGGGTGAGCCGATGACCCAGGATCTCGTCGCGCAGGCCTGGCGCACCGCCCTCGACCCGGCCGGCGACTGGATGCCGCAGGTGCTGCGGGCCGCCGACGCCCGACTACAGGTGCTCCGGGCCGGCGGCATGTCCGACGCCGGTGGCCTGGTCATCGCCAGCGACCAGCAGTCCGCCCGGTCGTACGCGAAGCTGATCGAGCGCGTCACCGGCGAGAAGGCGGTCGTGGTTCTCTCCGACGACGCCGGCGCGTCGGCCCGCATCGCCTCGTTCTCAGCCTCCAACGAGCGGTGGATGGTCGCGGTGCGAATGGTGTCCGAGGGCGTCGACATCCCCCGCCTGGCGGTCGGCGTGTACGCGACGAGCGCCTCCACCCCGCTCTACTTCGCTCAGGCGATCGGGCGGTTCGTGCGGGCACGGCGGCCAGGCGAGACCGCGACGGTGTTCCTGCCCAGCGTGCCGCACCTGCTTGGACTGGCTAGCGAGATGGAGGCCGAGCGCGACCACGTGCTCGGCAAGGCCAAGCAGTCCGAAGAAGACCTGCTGATCGAGCGCGCCCAGCGCACCGAAGACGCGAGCGGCGAGCTGGAGAAGCGATTCGAGGCACTGTCCGCGACCGCTGAGCTCGATCAGGTGATCTTCGACGGGGCGTCGTTCGGCACGGGCGCGCAGGCCGGCACCCCCGAGGAAGAGGAATACCTGGGCCTGCCCGGCCTGCTGACGGCCGACCAGGTGTCGCTGCTGCTCAACAAGCGCCAGGCCGAGCAACTGGCCGCCCAGCGACGGAGCCGGGCTGTCGCGCCGGCTCAAACCGTCCCCGCGCAGCCGGCCGGTCCCCGCACAGCGGGCGAGAAGCGGATCGCGCTGCGGCGGCAGCTAAATGCCCTCGTCAACGCCCACCATCACCGCACCGGCCAGCCCCACGGAAAGATCCACGCCGAGCTGCGACGGCTGTGCGGCGGCCCGCCGAGCGCCCAAGCGACGATCGAACAACTCGAAGAGCGCATCGCCACGGTCCAGACCCTGTAGCCCAGCGCGGCGACGTGAGGGGAGCGGGGTAGAGAAACCGGCCGGAGGCACACCTCCTCCGGCCGGTCTATCGAGTGTCTGTGGCTCTGCTCAGTTTGAGTTGGCCATCAGATCGGCGCCCCGCCAGGTGAACTCCGGGTCGCTCACGAACTGGACCGTGATCTTGACGAGATCCTCGGCGTACTTGTTCGCGTGGTGTCCACAGAACACCAGCTCACTCCCGCCCGCGAGGGTGATGCGGAGCTTGCCGGCGGCGTTGCAGCGGTCGCACCGTTCATCGGCGGCTGGGGGAGCCGCCGTCTCGGGCGGCGGCGTGAGAGTCGGGGTCATCGCCTTCCTCCTCTGGTCGTCACCGATGAACACGTTCTTCGGTCGTTGCTCACCTATCGTGCAACACCCTTGTGGGGTGGTGCCTTCCCAATGTGCCCTTAGGGGACCAGGGTCACACGTGGGTACGGACAGTGTGCCGTGCCACAAGGGTGCCACGTCAACGATCAAAGTGCGCAACGAGAAGATGACCACAGCCCTATATACGTCTGGTGATCAAAGCGACACGGACTGTTGACGAAACGCCCTCAATCGAGGTAATCCCGCAATACCTGGGACCGGGACGGGTGTCGCAATTTTGACATCGTCTTCGACTCGATCTGGCGAATGCGCTCACGGGTGACCCCGTACACCTGGCCGATCTCGTCCAGGGTCCGCGGCTGCCCGTCGGTCAGGCCGAACCGGAGCCGCACCACGCCCGCCTCGCGCTCCGAGAGCGTCTGGAGCACCTGCTGGAGCTGATCCTGCAGCAGCGAGAAGCTGACGGCGTCGACGGCCACGACCGCCTCGGAGTCTTCGATGAAGTCGCCGAGCTGGCTGTCGCCCTCGTCGCCGATGGTCTGGTCGAGCGAGATGGGCTCCCGGGCGTACTGCTGGATCTCCAGCACCTTCTCCGGTGTGATGTCCATCTCCTTGGCCAGCTCCTCCGGGGTGGGCTCGCGGCCCAGGTCCTGGAGCAGCTCGCGCTGGATGCGACCGAGCTTGTTGATCACCTCGACCATGTGGACGGGGATGCGGATGGTGCGTGCCTGGTCGGCCATGGCGCGGGTGATGGCTTGGCGGATCCACCAGGTGGCGTATGTGGAGAACTTGTAGCCCTTGGTGTAGTCGAACTTTTCGACCGCGCGGATGAGGCCGAGGTTGCCTTCCTGGATGAGGTCGAGGAAGGCCATGCCGCGCCCGGTGTACCGCTTGGCGAGCGACACCACGAGCCGCAGGTTTGCCTCAAGGAGGTGGTTCTTGGCGCGCTCACCGTCGCGGGAGATCCAGCTCAGGTCGCGGAACATTTGCGTGGGGAGCTTCTCCTCGCCCTCCTCCGCCGCGCGCAGCCGCTCCGAGGCGTACAGCCCGGCCTCGATCCGCTTGGCGAGCTCGACCTCCTGCTCGGCGTTGAGCAGGGGGACCTTGCCGATCTGCTTGAGGTAGGCGCGGACCGAGTCGGCGGACGCGGTCAGCTCGGCGTCCCGCCGGGCCTGCTTGAGCGCCTCGGACTCCTCGTCGTCCCACTCGAAGTCGTTGCTGTCGGCGGTGGCGTCGGCCTGCGCCGCCTCGACGAGCTCGGTGGCCTCCTCGACCACCACGTCTTCGATCTCGGCGGCCAGCGCCTCCGGGTCGATCTCCTCGCCGCCCTCGACGGCTTCTGGCGTGCCGTCGGCCTTGGTAGCGCCCTTGGGGGCGGCCTTGGTGCTCTTCGCCGGGCCGGGCTTCGGCGCGGCCTTTGCGGGGGTCGCCTTCGGCGCGCCGGTGGCTGGCGCCTTGCCGGTGGCCTTCGCCGGCTTGGTGGGGGCGGCTGGCTCGGCGGCCTCGCCACCCGTAGCCGGCGGAGCGGACGCGGCCGCGGGGGCGGCCTTCTTCAGCGGAGTCACGGTGGCCTCCTCGGGCGACGCCTGGCTGGGCGCCGCGGCCTGCTTAGCCGCCGTCTTTGTCGCCTTGGCGGTTGTCGCCTTCGAAGCGGGGGTGGCCGAACGGGCGGCGGAGACCCGGCGGCGTGTGCTGGCCGAACCGTCCACCACCACCGTGATGCCGGCTTCGGCGAGAGCGCGAAGAATCTTCTTGGCCTGGGCCGGGGTCACCTCGGCGGACTCAACAGTGCGCGCGACCTCAGCCGACGTCAGCTGGCCGCCGGCACGCTCGGCGTGGGCGATCAGGGTGTCGGTGATCGAGCGAACGTCGGCGCCGGTGTGGCGAGGCTCTGTCACGAATGACCTTCCGGAGGCGATGAGCGAGCGCGGCCGTACCGGTCAGCACAGCACGAAGCGATGCATGGCCGGTGGTTTTGGGGGCCCTCGCGCCGCGTCCCGGCCGGCGGTGGCGGTCCGTGTCACGTGGGCAGGCGTGAATTGTAACGCTGTCAGCGGCGATCATCCTGCCGCGCACGCCGACAGGACCTCGCAAGGGGCCGGAGCGGACCGGTGCCGGAGGGCTTTGACAGGATGATACGGGGTTTGAGGGGGTACGGATGCGCGACGCGGCGCCAACGCCGGAAGAGTTGCTTGAGATCGCAATCAAGATTGTCCGGGAGGCGGCCGACACCGCCAGCCGGATGCGAGCCGAGGGAATTTCGGGGGTAACCACCAAGAGCACCGACACCGACGTGGTGACCGCGGCCGACCGGGCCGTCGAACGCCAGGTGGTCGACGCGCTGCGTGCGGTGCGCCCCGGCGACACGGTGCTGGGCGAGGAGTACGGGGCGACCGCCGTCGCGGCGCCCGGTGCGGTGCGGTGGATCTTGGACCCGATCGACGGGACCGTCAACTACCTGTACGGGCTGCCCCAGTACGCGGTCTCGCTGGCGGCTGAGGTCGGCGGCGAGGTGGTCGCCGGCGTGGTGCGCAACCCGGCGACGGGCGCCGAGTGGACCGCCTTGCGGGCGGGCGGCGCGTACCGCGACGGCCAGCGTCTGCGCGGCTCCAGCGAGACCGATCTCGGTCAAGCCCTGGTCGGCACGGGATTCGGGTACGACCCGGCGCGGCGAGCGCACCAGGCGGCCGTGCTCGCCGGGCTGCTGCCGCAGGTGCGAGACATCCGCCGGTTCGGGGCGGCCGCGCTCGACCTGTGCGCAGCCGCCGAGGGCCGGCTCGACGCGTACTACGAGAAGGGGCTCAACGCCTGGGACCACGCCGCGGGCGGGCTGGTGGCCACCGAGGCGGGCCTTCTGGTCGGAGGCCTCTCCGGGGCACCGCCGGGGCTCGCGATGGTGGTGGCGGCGCCACCAGCGCTCTTCAAGCCGCTGCACGACCGCCTGGTCGAGCTCGACGCGGCCGGAGGTCCGTAGGTCAGGCGGCGTCCGCGGCGCAGGACTGCGGCGGCAGTACCGGGTTGCCCAGTTCGACGAGCGCCTGGTTCTTCTCCGTGGTGGTCGCGAGCTGCTTGAACTGGTCGCCGATCACCACGTCGATCACGTCGTCTTCCCGCTTCGGGTCGTACTCGGGGTCGGCCTCGCGCAGGAAGTAGGCCTGGAGCACCTGGGCCGAGCCGACCGCCTTCGGCCCGTACCGGAGCACGGCCACGCCCGGCACGGGCTTCTTCGCCGGGTCGTTGCCCTTCTTCTTGACCTGGAACTTCCGGTTAGCGAAGTCGGCGCCCACCGAGTTGGCCAGGTTCGGCGTGTCGGTGGCGTTGTAGACGTTGATCTTGATGTCTTTCTCCTGGCGCAGCGTCAAATCGGCGCGCGCCCACCCGTCCGGGCACTTGGCGACCGGCGCTTCGCCGCGCTGCGTGTCACGTGTGAGGGCGACCACCACGAAGACCAACGCACACACCACCAGAAGCCCGACGACGACAAGCGCCCGCACACGCGCAAAGGTCATTGGTCGTGCTCCCCGTCCAGGTGGCAGTGGTATGGCGATGAGGTTAGCGTCTGACGCCACACCGCGCGGAAAGGAGCGCAGACTACCGGCGCGTTGACACTGATCCCCCGACCCGGACCCCTATCTTCGTGTCGCCTGAGTCACATTGGGAACAACTTCGCGCGCGCGGGCGTACAAGCCTCCCACAGGGGCGGTATACATGCCTCGCCCCGAGGACGGTAAGGTACCGCGCTCGCAGGGGGAGTTTCCTTCCGGCGGGTGCCGTCAGGGCCGGCACGGCGATGTGCCAGATCGGACCAGGCGGGTTACCCGGCGGCCAGCCGGGAACCGAAACACTGTCGTCCGGCGTTACAACCGGGAAGCGACACATCGAAACAGGAGAGTGACATCCGATGGCCACCGACTACGACGCCCCGCGTCGCGACGAGGTAGACCTCGGCGAGGACAGCCTGGAGGAGCTCAAGGCACGGCGCGTCGACTCTCAGTCGGGCGCTGTGGACGTGGACGAGGCAGAGGTCGCCGAGAGTTTTGAACTCCCCGGGGCCGACCTCGCCGACGAGGAGCTGACCGTCAAGGTCCTTCCGATGCAGCAGGACGAGTTCCGCTGTGCCCGGTGCTTCCTCGTCCACCACCGCAGCCAGCTTGCCTTCGAGCGCAACGGCGAGCTGATCTGCCGCGAGTGCGCCTGACGCGGGTCGACACGGACCCCAGGGCGACCTCACCGACGAGGTCGCCCGCCGAGCCGACCCGTGGGGAGGTGAGGACGGCATGAGTGATCCGGAATTGAGTGCCACCGTCGCCGCCTTGGCCGACGAGGAGGTGCCGGGCGGCGAGCGTAAGCAGCTGCTGCGCCGCCTGGCCGGCCACGTGCGGCGAGACGGGCTCAGCGGCCTGTTCCGGCCGAAGGCGGTCGCCCGCCGGCTGGTCGACGTGGTGACCGAGATCGCGCCGCACATTCCGGTACGCGATCTGGCGACGCTGCGACGGCATTATCCGGGACTGGAAGGCGAGACGCTCGCCGATCGGCTCGTGCGCAACGCGTCCCGGGCCACCGGCGGCGTGGGCGCGGCGGGCGGGGGCATCGCGGCGGTCGAGTGGGCGGCCACGCCGACCTTGCTCTCCGCTCCCGTGTTGCTCGCCGCCGAGACCGTCGCGGTCGTCGCGATCGAGATCAAGCTGATCGCGGAGCTGCACGAGGTGTACGGGGAGCCGGTGCCGGGCACCCGCATGGAGCGGGCGATCAGCCTGCTGCAGGCGTGGGCCGCCCAGCGAGGCGTCAACCCACTCGTGCCGGGCGTCGGTGTGGCCGCCGTGCTCGGCACGGCCGCACGCAAGGAGCTGCGCGACATGCTGCTGCGCCGCTTCGGGCGAAATCTCACCACGCTGGGGCCGCTGCTCACGGGTGCAGCGGTGGCGAGCTACCTCAACCGCCGCGCGACCCAGGGACTCGGCAAGCGCGTCCGAGACGACCTGCGCCGCGCGCTCCCTCCGGCGGCAAGCTAGGAGCGGGCCGCCAGGAGTGCCTTCGCCAGCTCGTCCGGGCGCCGGGAGCTGACCACCCAGTACGGCGTGGGGTCGGCCGGGTCGTCGAGTACGACCTGGACCGCGCCGCCGATCCACGGGCGCTGCACGACGAACGCCAGCGGATCGGCGCCCACTCCCAGCACCTCGCGGCGCCCCTCGGCGTCGAGCGGGATCACGTCGGCCACGAAGCGCACCGGCAGCCGGGCGTCGTCGACGAGCAACTCGTCACCGGCCACCCGCACCCGGATGCGGCCGAGCCACCACAGCCCGAGAGCGGCCAGCGGCATCAGCACGGCGAACGGCAGCCAGGCCCGCACCCCGCCCGAGCCCAGCCAGAGCTCCGTCGCGAGCAGGGCGGCGCCGCCGAGGCCGGGGAGCCAGAGCCACCACGGTACGGTCAGTCGCTCGGCGTATCCCATGATGGTGAGGGTAGTCCGCGAACGGGATACGGCAGGATGGTGGGACACCCCGCACCGCGTGACATGAAGAGAGTGGAAACCGTGACCGACGCTGTGTCCGTAGCCGTGCGCCGGCTGGACCCGGACCTGCCGATGCCCGCGTACGCCCACCCGGGCGACGCCGGCGCCGACCTCGTGGCGGCCGAAGACGTGGAGCTCGCGCCGGGCACCCGTGCCCTCGTGCGCACGGGCGTCGCCATCGCACTGCCGGAGGGGTACGTCGGGCTGGTGCACCCGCGGTCGGGGCTCGCCGCCCGGCTGGGCGTTACGGTGCTGAACGCGCCCGGTACGGTCGACGCCGGCTATCGGGGAGAGATCCTCGTCAACCTGATCAACCACGATCTCACCGCGACCGCGAAGATCTCCCGAGGCGACCGCATCGCGCAGCTCGTGGTGCAGCGGGTGGCACACGCAAACTTCCACGCCGTCGACGATCTGTCCGACTCCGCACGGGGCACGGGTGGGCACGGGTCGACGGGCGGGCATTCGGGACTGGAGGAACGACAGTGAGGTTCTCGCGACGCCGGGAGGGCGGACGGCACGCCCGCTCCGACGACGAGTTCTTCGAGGCGGAGGAGGCCTCGGCGACGGCGCCGGCGTACGGGCCGTACGACGTGTCCGAGGCTCCGGAGGGTGTGCGCCGGCTCGACCTCGGCAGCCTTCAGATCCCGGCGATCGACGGGGTCGAGGTGCGGGTACAGGCCAACCCGGAAGGCGTGGTGCAGCAGGTGGTGCTGGTGCACGGCGACAACGCGTTGCAGCTCGGCGTGTTCGCGGCGCCCCGCTCGGAGGGCATCTGGGATGAGGTCCGCGACGAGATCCGCAAGTCCCTCTTCGACGACGGGGTCGCCGCGGAGGAGACCGACGGCGAGTACGGCGTGGAGCTGCGCGCCCGCGTGCGCACCCCCGACGGCCTGACCGACCTGCGGTTCATCGGCGTCGACGGTCCGCGGTGGATGGTGCGCGGCGTGTTCCAGGGCCCGGCCGCGGTCGATCCCAGCCGGGCGGGCTCGCTGATCGACTGCCTGCGCGGGCTGGTCGTAGACCGTGGGCACGAGGCGAAGCCGGTACGCGAAGCACTGCCGCTGCGCCTGCCGCGCGAGGTGACCGACGAGGCCAAGGCCCAGGGTGCCACCGCCGCGGAGGAGCCGCCGGCGGCCCCGACCGTAAACGGCGAGCGCCCGGGCGGCCAGGCGTCGCCGCGCCGCAAGCCATCGCCGCGCCCCCGCCGCCACTGAAGCCGTATCCCCCTGCCGCCGGTCTCACAGCCGGCGGCAGGGGATGGCGCGTGATCGACAACCCGACGTACGCTGAAGTTCGGGGGCTTGTCGAGGAGGGGACGCCGAGGTCATGGCGACCGACCAGAGCCGTTCGTCGATGCGCAGGTTCCTCCGTCGCTTTACGGCGAGTGAGGCCGAGCTCGACGCAGAGCAGTTGCAGCGAGAGAGTGTCGTTTCGGGTTGTACCCTTGCCGGACAATGCCGGCGTGGACAACTCGTCTCCGTGTCCGGCCGGCTGCGCACCGTGGTTTACACTCCACGCACCAACCTGCCGACTCTGGAGGCAGACCTGTACGACGGCAGCGACGTGATCACGTTGGTGTGGCTCGGGCGGCGGCACATCGCCGGCATCGAGCCCGGCCGGCAGTTGGTGGCGCGCGGCCGGGTGGCTGTCCGAGATGACCGAAAAGTCATCTACAACCCGTACTACGAGCTGGAAGCATCTCGGTGAGCATGACGGAAACCCCGCCTGAGGAAGACGAACGGCTCCCTAGTTTTGCCGAGCAGATGGCCGACCAACTCGGTGGCTGGCGTGGGCTCGTCGAGTCGAGCATCCCCGTCGTCGTGTTCGTACTGGTCAACGTCGTCGCCGACCTCAACCCCGCGTTGATCGCCTCGGTGGGCCTCGCGGTCGCGATCGCGGTCATGCGGCTGGCGCAGCGCCGCCCGGTCCGCCACGCAGTAAACGGCCTGGTCGGCGTCGGCATCGGCGCCGTCATCGCGTGGAACACCGGCGAGGAGAAAGACTTCTACCTGCCCGGCATCCTGTACGGGATCGCCTACGGGGTGGCACTGCTCGCCTCGGTGGCGATCCGCCAGCCGCTGGTGGGCTGGATCTGGTCGGTGATCGTGGCCGGCGGCAAGTCCGAGTGGCGTGCCGACCCGCGGATGATCCGGATGTTCGGCTGGCTGACCATCCTGTGGGGCGTCGTGTGGCTGGCCAAGGTCGGCGTGCAGGCGGCTCTTTACCTGGCCGACATGGACACCGCTCTCGGCGTGGCAAGGCTGGCCCTTGGCTACCCGCCGTACCTGCTGCTCCTCGCCATCACGGTCTGGACCGTCCGGCGGACGACGCGCACGGCGGACGCCGAGGTCGCTCCCGCCTGAGCCGCGGGCCTACGACGAGGGATCGCCGAGGATCACCGCGCGGACCGCGTCTTCGACCTCGGCCGTGCACACGAAGATCAGCTCGTCGCCGCCCTCGATCGGGTCGTCCGGCGTCGGCACCAGCACCCGCTTGCCGCGCACGATCGCGACCAGCGCGGAGTCGCGGGGGAGCGGCACCGAATGCACCGGCTTGCCCACGTGCGGCGCCGTCGGCGGCAGTGTGATCTCGACCAGGTTGGCTTCGCCCTGGCGGAACGTCATCAGCCGCACCAGGTCACCCACCGTGACCGCCTCTTCGACCAGCGCGGCCATGAGGCGCGGCTTGCTCACCGCGACGTCGACGCCCCACTGCTCGTTGAAGAGCCACTCGTTTTCCGCGCGGTTGACCCGGGCGACCACCCGCGGCACGGCGAACTCGGTCTTCGCGAGCAGCGACACCACCAGGTTGACCTTGTCGTCGCCGGTGGCGGCGACCACCACGTCGCAGCCGGCCACGTCGGCCTCTTCCAGGCTCGACAGCTCGCAGGCGTCGGCCAGGATCCACTCGGCCGCCGGCACCCGCTCGGGGCGCAGCATGCTCGGCTGGCGGTCGATGAGCATCACCTGGTGGCCGTTTTCGATCAACTCCTGCGCGATGGACCGCCCGACGTTGCCAGCCCCCGCGATCGCGACCCGCATGATCACTTACCTCCCTTGGGAGCCGTGCACGCGATGCTGACCGGCATGGCGATGTCGTCGGTGACGAGCATGAAGACCTGGTCGCCCTCCTGGAGGATCGTCTCCGGGGTGGCCAGGGTGCCGATGCCGAAGCGCATGAGGTACGCGACGCGCGTGCCGGCCGCCCTCTCCAAGGCGCTCAGGGGATGGCCGTACCAGTCTTTGTGCAGCGGCACCTCGATGATCGCGACGGTGCTGGTGGGGTCGCGGAAGATCTCGACGGTGCCCTCGGGGACGAGCTGGCGCAGAATCCGGTCGGCCGTCCAGCGCACGGTGGCGACGGTGGGGATGCCCAGCCGCTCGTACACCTCGGCGCGCTTCTGGTCGTAGATCCGGGCCACCACCCGGGACACGCCGAACGTCTCGCGGGCCAGCCGAGCGGAGATGATGTTGGAGTTGTCGCCGCTCGACACGGCGGCGAAGCCGTCGGCCCGCTCGATGCCGGCCTGGCGGAGCACATCGCGGTCGAACCCGATGCCCGTCACCGTGACGCCGCCGAACTCGGGGCTCAGCCGGCGGAACGCGTCGGAGTTCTGGTCGATGACCGCGATCGAATGGCCCCGCGACTCCAGGTTGTGGGCCAGCGTGGACCCGACCCGCCCACACCCCATGATCACGACGTGCACCACTGGCTCCCCTCAGCGCGCCTCACACCAGAAGGGTCGCACGCCAGCGGCGCGCGTGTGGTGGCGGCCGGTGGGAGCCGTACGATCTGCGCTTGTGGTCAATCCCACCTCGCTGCTGAAACGGCTGCTCGTCGGTCGGCCGTTCCGATCCGACCGGCTGCAGCACACGCTGCTTCCCAAGCGGATCGCGCTGCCGGTGTTCGCGTCCGACGCCCTCTCCAGCGTCGCGTACGCCCCCGACGAGATCCTGCTGACGCTCTCCATCGCCGGCGCGGGGGCGTACATCTACTCGCCGTGGGTGGCCCTCGCCGTCGTCGTGGTGATGCTGACGGTGGTGGCCAGCTACCGGCAGAACGTGCACGCGTACCCGTCCGGCGGCGGCGACTACGAGGTGGCCACGGTCAACCTGGGCCCCAAGTTCGGCATCGGGGTGGCAAGCGCACTGCTCGTCGACTACGTGCTGACGGTGGCGGTGTCGGTTTCGTCCGGCGTCGCGAACCTCGGCTCCGTCATCCCGTTCGTCGCCGAGCACAAGGTGGGCATAGCGGTCACCGCCGTCGTGCTGCTCACCGCCATGAACCTGCGCGGGCTCCGCGAGTCCGGCACCGCGTTCGCTATCCCGACATACGGCTTCATGATCGTCATTATCGGGATGCTGGTGACCGGCCTGATCCGGATCTTCGTGCTGGGCGACGACCTGAGCGCGCCGAGCGCGGGCCTGGTCATCGCAGCCGAAGAGGAGCACCTGACCGGGTTCGCGATGGCGTTCCTGCTGCTGCGGACGTTCTCGTCCGGCTGCGCGGCGCTGACCGGCGTCGAGGCGATCTCCAACGGAGTACCGGCATTCAAGCACCCGAAGAGCCGCAACGCCGCGACCACCCTGCTGATGCTCGGCGTCACGGCCGTCACCATGCTCGTCGGCATCATCTGGCTCGCGCGCCTGACGCATCTCCAGTACGTCGAAGACGCTCACCAGATCATCGAAGGGCCCGCCGGGTACGTGCAGAAGACCGTCACGACCCAGCTCGGCACGGCGGTCTTCGGCGACGGCTCGATCCTGCTGTACGTCGTCGCCGGCGCGACCGCGCTCATCCTCTTCCTGGCCGCGAACACCGCGTTCAACGGGTTTCCGGTGCTCGGCTCGATCCTCGCCCAAGACCGGTTCCTGCCCCGCCAACTGCACACCCGAGGCGACCGGCTGGCGTTCTCGAACGGCATCGTCTTCCTGGCCGTCTTCGCGATCGTGCTGATCGTCGCCTTCCAGGCCGAGGTGACCAAGCTCATCCAGCTGTACATCGTGGGCGTTTTCGTGTCGTTCACGCTCTCGCAGGCCGGCATGATCCGGCACTGGAACCGACTGCTGAAACGGGAGCGCACCCCCGAGACGCGGCGCCGGATGATCCGGTCCCGGGCCATCAACACATTCGGCATGATCATGACCGGCGCCGTGCTCATCGTCGTGCTGATCACCAAGTTCCTGCTCGGTGCCTGGATCGCGATCGCCGCCATGGCCGTCATCTACGTGATCATGCTGGGCATCCGGCGGCACTACGACATGGTCGCGCAGGAGCTCACCCCCGCCGAGGACCGGCCCGTCCTGCCCGCCCGCAACCACGCCATCGTGCTCGTCAGCAAGGTGCACATGCCCACGCTGCGTGCGGTCGCCTACGCGCAGGCCACGCGGCCGGACACGCTGACCGGGCTCACCGTCAACGTGGACGAGAAGGACACCCAGGCCATCCAGCGGGAATGGGAGCGTAGGCAGGTGCCGGTGCCGCTCACCGTCATCGACTCGCCCTACCGGGAGATCACCCGGCCGATCATCGAGTACGTGAAGTCGGTGCGCCGCGACGCGCCGCGCGACGTGGTGACGGTCTTCATCCCGGAGTACGTCGTCGGCAAATGGTGGGAAAACCTGCTGCACAACCAGAGCGCCCTGCGAATCAAGGGTCGACTCCTCTTCGAACCCGGCGTGATGGTCACCAGCGTGCCGTGGCAGCTCGCCTCCAGCGCTGGCCGCAACCTCGACCGCTTCGACCGTGACCTCTCCCGCGGCCCCGCCCGTGGCCCGCGATCCCGCACCTCCAACGAATCCAACGAATCCAACGAAGACAAGGCCGCCCGATCATGATGCTGCTCGACCAGATCGAGCTGACCGTCGGCGCCGTCGCGCACGGCGGCCACTGCGTCGCACGCATCGGCGAGCCGCCCGGCCGCGTCGTGTTCGTGCGCCACGCCCTGCCCGGCGAGCGGGTCATCGCCGAAATCACCGAGGTACACCCGGGATACCTGCGCGCCGACGCCGTCACCATCCTGTCCGCGTCGCCGGACCGCGTACAGCCGCCCTGCCCCTTCGCGGGCCCCGACCTGTGCGGAGGCTGCGACCTCCAGCACGCGACCCCTGCCGCGCAGCGGCAGTGGAAGGCCGCCGTCGTGCGCGAGCAACTCGCCCGGCTCGCCGGTCTGCCAGATTTTCCGGTACAGGTCGAAGCGTTGCCCGGCGGCCCGCTTGGTGAGCTTCTGGGGTGGCGGACGCGCGTCCGGTACGCCGTGGACGCCACCGGAAGAGCAGGCCTGCGGGGGCACCGCTCGCACGAGGTGGTGCCGATCGACCGGTGCCGCATCGCGCACCCGAACATCCAGGCGCTCCCCGTGACCGGCCGGTCGTGGCCCTCCACTGACTCCATCGAGACCGTTGCCCCGTCGGCCGGGGACGCGCTGATCATCGAAAACGAGGTGCCAGTCAAGGAACGCGCGATCGGTCGTGAGTGGACACTGCCGGCGCGCGCCTTCTGGCAGGTACACCCGGCGGCACCAGACACCTTCGCCGCGGCGGTACTCGACCTGCTCAAGCCGCGGTCCGGCGAAACCGCCTGGGACCTGTACGGCGGCGCCGGCCTCTTCGCAGCCGCCCTCGCCCCGGCGGTAGGCCCGACCGGCCGCATAACCATCGTCGAGGCCGACCCGCGGGGAGTCGCCGCAGCCCGCACCGCCCTGGCCGACCTCCCCCAGATCCGCGTCATACCGGCCAAGGTGGAGAGCGCCCTCCGCGGCCGCCTGACCGGCCCGGTCGACCTGGTAGTACTCGACCCACCCCGCACCGGCGCCGGCCGCGCCGTAACCCACGCCGTGATCGCCGCCGCCCCACGCGCCGTGGCCTACGTCGCCTGCGACCCGGCCGCCTTGGCCCGCGACGTCCGCACATTCCGCGACGCCGGCTGGCGCTTAGCCGACCTCCGCGCCTACGACGCCTTCCCCATGACCCACCACATAGAGTCCATAGCCCTCCTAACCCCCTAACAGCCCCCGCCCCCCGCGGCCGAGCCTTCCCGCGTCCCCGCGGCCCTCTCTCCCGCCGATCACTCGTGAACGCGCTCCGCGCGGTTACGCGGCCCGTGGGGGGCGCCGCCCCGCGGCCCGCCGCGGTTA
>NZ_JAIBNX010000186.1 GCF_026130045.1 Micromonospora sp. CPCC 205371 | reverse complement strand
GCCGCGTGACGTCCATTCGGCCCGCGCCGCCCGCCCCTGGCGCCGTTCCGCCCGCCTGCGGGGCCGTTCCGCCCGCCTGCGGCGCCGCTCCGCCCCGCACGTGGCGGCCGGCCGCGAGGCCGCTCCGCCCGGCGGGCCTTACGTTCCGCGATCAAGGGCATTTGCGTGGATCAAGGCCGAATGCACGCGGAAATGAGATCGAATCGCGTGCATTTGCCCTTGATCGGCGAAATGGGGGGCGCCGCTTCGCGGCCGGCTGCGTCCACGTCCGGTCAGCGCGCGCTGCGGTCGCTCGGCGGGCCGTCCTGCTCGGAGGCCGTCCGCTAGGGAGGCCCGCTCTGCCCGGCGGGCCTTACGTTCCGCGATCAAGGGCATTTGCATGGATCAAGGGCGAATGCACGCGAAAATGAGATCGAATCGCGTGCATTTGCCCTTGATCGACTGATCGGGGGGCGGCGCGCCGCAGCGCCCCCGGGCCGGCGCGGTGTCCCGGGCCCGCGCGGTGTTCCCGCCCGCGCGGTGCCTCGGGGATGCGGCCGCGGTGTGTCGGGTGTGGGTTACAGGTGGAGGTCGGCTACTACCGCGTAGTGGTCGGATGGTGGGTGGGAGGCGTGCGGGGTGCCGGCCAGAAACGCCTGCTCGACGACCACGGGCTGGTCGACTCGGCCGGGACGGGCCAGCACGTAGTCGATGCGCTGGTCGGTGAGCCACGTGCCGCGCGGAGCGTACGGGTTGCGTGTGCTCAGCGTGTGGCCCGCGTCGCCGGCTGCTCCCGACGCCGTCCAGGCGTCTACGGCCACGCTGGCCAGCAGCTTCATCTCGGGCGTGGTGGGCGGGGAGTTCAGGTCGCCCAGGAGGAGCACGGGCAGTGGGCCGTCGCGGGTCGGGTCGGTGAGCAGGTCGGCGAGGTAGCGGGCCTGGGCCATGCGGTGGCCGGATTCTTGTTCGTAGTCGACGCAGGAGATCACCGTGTGGAGCGGGCCGGTGGGGTGCTCGATCACCGCGGTCAGGGCCACGATCTCCGAGCGGTGGACGGAGGGCATGCGGTGTTCTTCGACGCGCTGGATCGGCCAACGGCTGAGCAGGCCCACTCCCACCTCGTACTCGGACTGCTCCGGAGGATGCGGCAGTGACGGCGCGGCGAAGGCCGCGTGCATGCCGAGCTTGTCGCCTAGCCAATGGGCCTGCGACTCCAGTGCGGTGCCCCAGACCTCTTGCAGTCCGGCGAGGTCGGGTTGGACGGCGCGGAGGGTGGCGAGGATGCCGTGCTGCCGCTCTTGCCACTGGCGGCCGAAGCGCCACCAGAGGTTCCAGGTCATCACGCGCATTCCGCCAGTCTGCACATCCCTGTCCAGAAGCGCACTTCGTCCAACGGTCAGGAAATGTCTCGCGCGCTGACGATCATGCCGCGATGATCATCCGGTGGACGCCATCATCGCTCGTGATTTGACCAAAACATTCCATACCATCGCGCGCCGGCCAGGGTTCGTCGGTGGGCTGAAGTCGCTGGTGGCGCCCGCCCGGATCGCGAAGACCGCGGTCGACGGCGTCTCGTTCTCGGTACGCGAGGGTGAGCTGCTCGCACTGCTCGGCCCGAACGGGGCGGGCAAGTCCACGACGATCAAGATGCTGACCGGCATCCTCGTGCCGACGTCGGGTGAGGTGCGGGTCGCGGGCCTCGAGCCGCACCGCGACCGGGAGCGCAACGCGCGCACGATCGGCGCCGTGTTCGGACAGCGCACGCAGCTGTGGTGGGACCTGCCCGCGCGCGACTCGCTCGCCATCCTGCGCGACATCTTCGATGTCGAGGCCGAGGAGTACCGGCGGCGGTTGGCGGAGTTCGACGACCTGCTGGGGCTGTCGGAGTTCTGGGACAGCCGGATCCGGCACCTGTCGCTCGGGCAGCGGGTGCGCTGCGATCTCGCAGCCGCGCTCATCCACGACCCGAAGATCGTGTTTCTCGACGAGCCGACGATCGGCATGGACGTGGTCGTGAAGGAGCAGGTGCGCGAGTTCCTGCGGCACCAGGTGGAGCAGCGCGGGCGCACCGTCGTGCTGACCACTCACGACATGACCGAGGTCAACCGGCTCGCCGAGCGGATCGTGCTCATCAACCACGGCCGGCTGTTCTTCGACGGCTCGCTGACCGAGCTGCGCAGGCAGTTCGGCGCGACCTGGCAGGTGCACGTCACGCTGGCCGACGCGCCCGCCGACGTCGCGGTGCCGGGCCTGCGGGTGCTGCGGCGCGACGGGCCGCGGGTGGCGTTCGGGCCCGGCGACGGCGCCACGTCGACTCACGAGGCCCTGCGCCTGATCATCGAGCGGTACGCGATCACCGACCTCGCGATCGAGGAGAACGACCTCGAAGACGTCATGCGCGAGGCATACCTCCACCGCGAACAGATGACGGCATGAGCGTCGCGCAGTGGCGGGTCGCTCGTGTCACGCCGCTGGGCGAATTCGCCCAGCCGGCCCGCATCACCGGCACCGCCGTGCGCCTTGCCGCGCAGGTGTTCCTCGTCGTCTGCCTTTGGCGGTCGCTGTACAGCCAGGTGGAGACCAGCGCGGGCCTGGTGCGCGATCAGGCCGTCACGTACGCCGTGCTCGCTGTGCTCGCCCTCCAGATCAGAGGCCTCGACCGGTCGGCCTCCCGCGACACGATGCTGCAGCACATCCAGGAGGGCACGGTCCTGTACTGGTTCGTCCGCCCGATCCCCCCACGGCGGTACTACCTGGTGCGCGCGGTCGGCGACCAGCTTTACGGATTCGCGTGGGTGCTCGTCGGGTACACGATCTGCCTGACGGCCGGCGCCGTGGAACCGCCCGCCTCAGGCAGCGCCGCCGCGGCCTTCGCGGTAAGCGCGCTGCTCGCGCAGGTCATCATGTACCAGTTGCTGCTCGCCGTGGACCTGCTGTGCTTCTGGACGCTACAGAACAACGCGGCCCTGACGATCCTGCGCTTCCTGCAGAATCTGCTGTCCGGCGTCATCGCGCCGCTGTGGTTCTTCCCGGACTGGTTTCTGACGATCAGCTCGGTGCTGCCGTTCCGGTACACGTTGGACGTTCCGTTGTCTCTCTACATCGGACGCTCTCCGCTGAGTGACACGCCGCGGCTGCTCGCGATCCAGCTGTTGTGGTGCGTGCTGCTCGCAGGGCTGACCCGGCTCATGTGGCGCAAGGCCGCCGGTGTCGTCACAGTGCAGGGAGGCTGAGCATGGGACTCGTCTGGCGTATCACCAGACTCAACTTCCGGGCGGTGCTGGAGTATCGCGCGGAGTTCATGTTGAAGGTCGCGGTGGGCGCGGCTTGGCAGATATCGGTGGTGGTGTTCGCGACCGTGCTGTTGACCCGCTTTCCCGGCATGGGCGGCTGGGCCACCAGCGATGTGCTTTTGCTGGCGAGTATGCGGCTGCTGAGCCATGGCCTGTACGTGCTGCTGCTCGGCCGCGTCACGTGGACCCACATCGTCGTCCAGTTGGGACAGATCGACGCCTTCATGCTGCGGCCGATGCCGGTGTACCGCCAGGTGCAGCTGGCGTTCTTCAACGTCAACGCGGTCGGCGACCTGCTGGTGGCGGCGAGCCTGTTCGTCGGTGCGGTCCTGGTGGTCGACGTCGACTGGACGCCGGCCCGCATCGCGTACCTCGTGGTGGCCCTCGTGGGAGGAGTGCTCGCCGAGGGCGCTATCGGCACCGCACTCGGCAGCGCTGCCCTGCACGCCCCGGCCACCGCGTACTGGTCAATGTGGCTGGACGAGCTGATGACCGCGTTCGGCAACTATCCGCTGCACATCCTGCCGGGGCTGGTGCGTGACGCGTTCACGTTCGTACTGCCGCTGGCATTCGTGGCGTACCTGCCGGCCGCGGTGCTGACCGGTCACCTCGAAACGCTGGCTGTGCCGGGGTGGCTCGCGGTGGCATCACCGCTGATCGGCCTGCTGGCGTATCTCGCGTCGCGGCTGTTGTGGAAGCGGAGTCTGCGGGCGTACAAGGGGTACGGCGGCACGTAAAGTGATGGCCATGCTTGAGGTGCGGGAGCTGGGCCACGCGTACCCCGATGGGCACGTCGCGCTCCACGACCTCAGCCTCAAGGTGGCCGGGGGTGAGCTGGTCAGCATAGTCGGGCCGTCCGGCTGCGGGAAGTCGACGCTGCTGCGGTGCGTGGCCGGGCTGCTACGGCCGGCGCGTGGGCAGGTCGTCCTCGACGGTGAGCCGATCGTGGGCGTCCCCGACAACCTCGCGGTCGTCTTTCAGGACTACAGCCGCTCGCTGTACCCGTGGCTGAGCGTGCGCGACAACGTGGCGCTGCCGTTGCGGCGGCGGGGCATGGCGCGTGCCGAGCGGCGGGCGGCGGCCGTCGAGGCGCTGGAGTCGGTGGGGCTCGCGTCCGCGGCGGGCAAGCACCCGTGGCAGCTGTCCGGCGGCATGCAGCAGCGTGTCGCGATCGCACGAGCCCTGGCGTATCGCCCGGCGCTGCTGCTCATGGACGAGCCGTTCGGGTCGGTCGACGCCCAGACCCGCGAGGATTTGGAAGATCTGCTGTTGCGCGTGCGCGGCGGCAGTGGCATGACGATTCTGCTGGTCACCCACGACATCGACGAGAGCGTGTATGTGGGTGACCGGGTCGTGGTGTTGAGCCCGGCGCCCGGCAGTGTCAAGGCTGACCTGCCGGTCGACCTGCCCGCACCGCGCGAGCAGATCGCGACCCGCGAGCTGCCCGCGTTCGTGCATTTGCGGGCCGAGGTCGGCCGCCTGGTCCGCGGCCAGGAGCAGGCGTCAGTGGGGGAGTGACGGGTCGGGGGCTACGGGGATTTCGAGGAGGTATGGGCCGTCGTGGGCCAGGGCGTGGGCTAGGGCGGCGGGCAGGTCGGCCGCGCGCGACACGCGGCTGGCGGGGCAGCCGAAGCCGGTTGCCAGCGCGACGAAGTCGAGCGAGCCCAGGTCGGTGCCGGGAATCTTCGGGATGCCGATGCGGCGGCCGAGCTCGGACACGGCCGCGTACGCGCGGTTGTCGAGCACGATGACGGTGACGCGGGCGTTGTGGCGTGCGGCTGTCCACAGTGACTGGATGGAGTAGAGGCTCGAACCGTCACCGACGACGCAGATCACTCGACCGCCGGTCAGCGCATGCCCGACGGCCACCGGAAGGCCCCAGCCGAGCGCCCCACCGCCCGTCGTGACGTATCCGCCCGGCCGCGTGATGGGCAGGTGCGCGTGAATGGCGTCCTTGTGAGATGGCGTTTCCTCGACGATGACCGCGTTGGCGGGTCGGGCGGCGTGCAGCGCCGCGATGACCGCGGCCACGTCGAGCGGGTCGTCCAGTGGGGGCGCGGCCGGCCGGACCCAGGACCCGGGCGAGGCACGATCGACGTCGGAGACCATGGCGAGCAAGCCGGCCGTGGCTGCCCGCACGGTCGAGAGCACGCTCGTGCCCGTGGCCGCCCACGCGATCGCCGCTGGGTCACAGTCCACATGGAACAGTCGCGTGTGGCCGGCGAGGAGTGGCCCTTCGCTGAACGAGTGGTAGGTGAAGACCGGTGCGCCGAGCACCAGTACGACATCGTTGGCGCGCAACCGGTCTGCGATCGCCGACCGCAGCGGCGGCAGGTGGCCTTGGAAGAGCGGGTGGTCCTCGGGGAAGGCGGCCCGGCTGGCCCGCGGAGCCGTCCAGACGGCGGCGCGTAGCCGTTCGGCGAGAGCGGTCACCTCGCTCCACGCGCCGTCCTCGTCTACGCCCGATCCAACCACGATGGCCGGGGCGAGTGAAGCGTCGAGAGCGGCTGCGACCTCTCGCAGTGCCACCGGATCGGCGACGAAGGCCGCGTGTACCGTCCGCGGCGGCACCGGGTCGGCGGGCGCGTCCCAATCGTCCTCGGGTACCGACAGGAACACCGGACCGTACGGCGGAGTGAGCGCCACGCGGTGCGCCTCGGCCAGCGCGCCCGGCACCGCGCCCGGCGTCTCGGGCTGCTGGCTCCACTTGACGTACGGGCGTGGGAACGTGGCCGGCTCGGTGGCCGACAGGAACGGGTGGGTCGGCAGCATCGAGCGGGTCTGCTGGCCGGCCACGATCACGAGTGGTACACGGTCGCGGTACGCGTCGAAGACCGCGCCGAGCGAGTGCCCGACCCCGCCGGCTGAGTGCAGGCTCACCAACGCCGCGCGGCCGGTGGCGATGGCGTATCCGGCGGCGACGCCGACCGCGGAGGACTCCTGTAGGGCGAGCACGTAGTCGAAGTCGTCCGGCCAGTCGCGAAACATCCGCAGCTCGGTGGAGCCCGGGTTGCCGAACCAGGTGGTCATGCCGGTGCGGCGGCACACCGAAAGGAAGGCCTCCCGCACCCTCATGCGGGTGCCTGCCAGGCCAGCACCCGGCGCTCCACCGCGACAAGTGCCACGTTGAGGATGTACCCGAGGATGCCGAGCAGCACGATCGCCGCCCACACCGTCTCGTAGTCGAAGCGAGTGGTCGCCTCCTGGAGTTGGTAGCCGATCCCGTCGGCCGCGCCCGGTTGCAACTCGGCGAAGACCATGAGGATGAGCGAGAGCGACAGCGACAGTCGCAGCCCGGCGAAGATCTTCGGCATCGCCGCCGGGACGATGACGAGCAACAGCCGCTCCGGGCCGGTGAGGCGAAACGCGCGTGCGGTGTCGATCTGCTGGCTGTCGACTGTGCGCGCTCCGTCGGCGGCGTTGAGCAGCACCGGCCACAGCACGCTGAACACGATCGAGGCGACCTGCATCGAGGTGCCCAGCGAGAACAGCACGATGAACACCGGTACGAGCGTGGGTGGCGGGATGGCACGGAAGAACTGGAGCACCGGGTCCAGCACCTCGTAGGCCCAGCGTGACCGTCCTATCGCGATACCCAGGACAGCACCGGCAAGCGCGCCACCGACGAATCCGGCGCCGAGGCGGACGAGACTGGGCAGGATGTTGCTGACCGCGCCGTCAGTCAGGAACGCGTGCGACGCCGGCCCGCGGACCCACAATTCGCGCATCCCCGGGGCGATCATGGCTGGAGGGGGAAAGAAGGGGTCGTGGCCGGCGGCCGCCGCGAGCTGCCAGCACACCACGCCGACGGCGAAGACGGTCCACCGTTCGAGTGCGGCTCTCATCATCGCGGCGCCGCCCAGGCGAAGAGGCGCCGCTCGCCGCGCACCAGCGCCGCGTTGATGACCAGCCCGATCACGCCCGCCCACACGGTGGCGGCGAGGGTTTCGTCTACGCCGCCGGGATAGTTGGCAGCCTCCGCGATGAAGATGCCGATGCCCTCGCCGAACCCGCCGAACATCTCGGCGGTCACGGCGAGGATCAGTGCCACCGCCGCCGACAGCCGTACCCCGGTGGCGATGAACGGTGCGGTGGCCGGCACCGACACGCGCCACAGCACGGCCAGCCGCCCGAACCCGAACGCGCGCAACGTGTCTTTCGCCACCGGGTCGACGCCGCGCAGCCCGTAGATGGTGTTGAACAGCACCGGCCACACCGCCGCGTACACGATCACGGTCAGCTTCATCTGGATGCCCGTGCCCAAAAGCATGCCGACGAGCGGGATCAGCGCCACCGACGGTATCGGCCGCAGAAACTCCACGATGGTCGTCGCCGCGTTGCCGATGAGCGGCACGGTGGCGAGCAGCACGCCAGCCGGTACCGCGATCGCCACCGCGACGACGAGGCCGACGGCCCACGCGGCCAGCGTGGCGCGGACATCGGTCAAGAAGGCCGGGTCGAGCGCGAGCTCGCCGGCCCGCAGCAGGATCGTCGACGCCGGCGGCAGGAAGTCGGCGTGGACGATGCCGGCGCGGCCCAGCGCCTCGCTGGCGGCCACGACGAGCAGGATGCCGGCCGCGCCGCGCGCGACGCGGGCCGTCCGGCCCGCCCGGCCGGCCACCTCAGGCCGCCCCCACGACGATCGTCTTGGCATCGAGCGGGTTGGTGAGCAGGCCCTGTTCGCGCATCAGGTCGATCAGCGCCTGCACGCGTTCGACGCTGTTGGATGTCGGGTACGCGGGCAGCGTCATCGCCTTGACGATTTCGGCGTCGACGTTGCGCGCGTAGGTGGGCAGGATCTGCTCGACGCGGGTGCGGTCGGCGGCCAGTTCCTGTGCCTTGCGCATCGCGCGCTGGAACGCGGCTGCCGTCTTCGGGTTCTTCTGCGCCCAGTCGGCCAGCGAGAAGTACCCATCGAGGGGTAGGTCGGTGACGGGTGCGCCGCCGCCGTCCGCGACGAGCCTGGCGCCGAGCTTCTTCTCCGCGTCGCTGAGGAACGGCTCAGTGACGTGGATGGCGTCTACGTCGCCCTTCTGCATGGCGGCGGCCATCTGCGGGAAGATCACCTGGCGATACTGGATCTTCGTGGGGTCGGCGCCGTTGGCTTTCGCGACCGCGTTGAACGTGATCGCCTGGATGTTGTTGAGCACGTGGACGGTGAGGCTGCGGCCCTCCAGGTCCTTGGCCGTCTGGACCGGTGAACTCGGCATGACGAGCACGCCCATGAAGCGCGGCGTGAGCCGGGTGCCTTCCGACACGAGAGCGATGCGCATGTCGCCCTTGTCGTGGCCGAGCAGCAGCGAAGCATCGTTGGCGAAGACCAGGTCGATGTCGCCGTTCTTGAGTGCCGGGTAGGCCTGGGTGCTCTGCTGTACCGGCTGCGTCCGCACGGTCAGCCCTTCGTCCTCGAAGAGCTTCTCCTTGACCGCGATGTAGTACGGCGCGTTGTTGACCAGCGACAGCATGGCGACTTTGATGGTGGTTTTCTCCAGGCCCGTGCCGCCGGTGGGTGATGGGTCGGAGCCGCCGCACGCTACCGCGAGCGACGCGGTGAGAGTGAGCGCGAGAACGGTGCCAGAACGGGACTTATGCCGTCTCATGCCCCTCTACGCTACGTGATGTCCATCAATGCGTAAAGCGCTCCGGAGAAAGCCACACCGCGGCGTACGGGCCCACGTGGATTTCCGTGGAGTGATCGTGGCCGTGGGACGGCACCGGCGATGTGGTGACCGCGCCGTAGTTGCCGACGCCGGACCCGCCATAACACTCGGCGTCGGTGTTGAGGATCTCCTCCCACCGGCCGCCCGCCGGGAGTCCGATGCGGTAGTCGCAGCGGGGCACGCCGGAGAAGTTGACTACGCAGGCGACCGGGGCGGTGCCGGGGGGACCGAAACGAACGAACGACACCACGTTCTGCCGCCAGTCGTCCCAGGCGATCCACCGGAACCCCTCCGGCGACGTGTCCAACGCCCAGAGCGCCGGCAGCGACCGGTACAGCTTGTTGAGGTCTCGCAGCAGCGCCGGTACCTGCCACTTGTCGAGAAGTGACCAGTCGAGCCCGGTCGCCTCGCTCCACTCCCGCTCGTCGGCCAGCTCGCAGCCCATCATGAGCAACTGCTTGCCGGGGAATGCCCACATGTACGCGAGGAAGCCTCGCAGCCCGGCCTGCTTCTGCCACCAGTCACCGGGCATCTTGCCGATGAGTGAGCCCTTGCCGTGCACGACCTCGTCGTGGCTGATCGGCAGCAGGAACTGCTCGTCGAAGGCGTACACGGTGGGCCACGTCAGCTCGTCGTGGTGGTAGGAGCGGTACAGCGGATCGCGCACCACATAGGACAGCGTGTCGTGCATCCAGCCCATGTTCCACTTGAGACCGAAGCCGAGCCCACCCCAGTCGACCGGCCGGGAGACCCCGGGCCACGCCGTCGACTCCTCGGCGATCATCACGACGCCGGGGCAGGTGCGGTAGACGGTCTCGTTGAGCTGCCGCAGGAACCCGATGGCCTCCAGGTTTTCGTTGCCGCCGTGCTCGTTCGGCGCCCACTGCCCGGGTTCCCGGGAATAGTCCAGGTAGAGCATGGAGGCCACGGCATCGACGCGCAGCCCGTCGACATGGAACTCCTGGAGCCAGTACAGGGCGTTGGCGACGAGGAAGTTGCGTACCTCCCACCGGCCGTAGTTGAAGATGAGGCTGCCCCAGTCCGGGTGCTCCCCGGCCCAGGGGTGCTCGTACAGGGCGGTGCCGTCGAACCGCGCCAAGGCCCAGTCGTCCTTGGGGAAGTGGGCGGGCACCCAGTCGAGCAGTACCCCGATGCCCGCCTGGTGCAGCCGGTCGACGAGGTACCGGAAGTCGTCGGGGGAGCCGAACCGGGCCGTGGGTGCGTAGTAGCCGGTGACCTGGTACCCCCACGACGGGCCGTACGGGTGCTCCATCACCGGCATCAGCTCGACGTGCGTGAAGCCCAGGTCGTTCACGTACTCGGCGAGCTGGTCGGCGATTTCCCGATAGGACAGTCCACGGCGCCACGATCCAAGGTGGACTTCGTAAACCGACATCGGCTTGGTGTGGTGGTCGGACGACGTGCGTGCCGCCAACCACGCCTCGTCGCCCCACTCGTACGACGACTCGTAAATGACCGACGCGGTGCGCGGGGGGCACTCGGTGGCCAGCGCCATCGGGTCGGCGCGGTCCTGCCATACCCCATCGGCGCCCTGGATACGGTACTTGTACCGCATCCCAGTCTTCGCGCCCGGCACGAACGCCGCTCGGATGCCACTCGACCCGACCGGCGGCAGGGGTACGCCGTCGTACGGTCCCCAGCCGCACCAGTCGCCGATCACCCGGACCTCCCGGGCGTTGGGCGCCCACACGGCGAAGCGGCAGCCGCCGTCGCGCGGCTGGGCGCCCAGCATCTCCCACAGCCGTTCGTGCCGGCCCTGGTTGAAGAGGAACAGGTCGAGGTCGCCAAGGAGGGGAACGGAGAGCGTGGGAAGTACAGCTGTCATGAAACGGCGCCGTCCAGGGCTAGCAGGTTGCCTTCGGGTACCACGACCTTCGCCCGGCCCTCGGAGAGCAGGGCGGTGGCCTGGCGGGTGTTGAACGAGGACGATTCGCGTTCCGCCGAGGCGTACGCGGCCGCCGTGCGGGCGGCGATCGTCGCCCAGCCGTACCGCTCGGCGACCATCGACTGTGCCCGCTTGGCGACCATGCGCGCGAACGTCTGGTCGGCCAGCAGCGAGCCGACCGCCCCGGCGAGCGCGTCGGGGTCACTGTGAGGGAAGGTCACGCCGGTCACGCCCGGCTCGACTATCTCGGCTAGGCCGCCGGTGGCCGACACGGCGAGCGGAGCCCCCGCGGCGGCGGCTTCGAGCGCCACCATGCCGAACGGCTCGTACAGGCTGGGCACCACGGTGGCGTCGGTGGCGGCCAGCACGGCCGGCAACTGCTTCTCGTTCATGAAGCCGGCGAAGCTCACCGTGCTGTGCAGGTCGAGCCGGCCGGCTTCCCTCAAGAGCTCCTCGCGGTACGGCCCGTCGCCGGCGATCACCACGCGCAGCCCAGGGTGCCGGTCGCGCAGCTGCGGGATCGCATGCACCAGATGCTGTACGCCCTTCTCGTACACCAGGCGGCCGGCGTACCCGACGAGTGGTCCCTCGGCGGCGAAGCGCGACCGGGCCGCGGCGACCGCGCGCGGCTGGGCCTGCCATATCCGGTCGTCCACCCCGTTGGGGATGACCTCGACCCGCGTGCTCGGCAGCTCAAGCAGCCGGCTGACCTCCCACTTCATGTACTCCGAGCACACCAGCACCCGGCACGCCTCCTGGCCGAGCCACCACTCGACGGAGTGGATGCACTTGTTCATCTCCTCGGGGAGCCAGCCTTGGTGGCGGCCGGCCTCGGTGGCGTGCACGGTGGCGACCAGGGGCAGGTCGAGGTGCTCCTTGAGGGTGACGGCCGTGTGCGTGACGAGCCAGTCGTGTGCGTGGATGACGTCGTACTCGCCGGACTCCGCGGCCCGCAGGGCGGCGCGGGTCAGCGTGTGGTTGAAGGCCATCGTCCAGGCGAGCAGGGACGGGGTGGCGAGTGGGAAGAGCGGTGGGTCCTCGGGCGCCCGGACGATGCGCACGCCCTCGGCGTACTCCTCGAGGGGTGCGCCGGGTGCGTGGCGGGTGACGACGGTGACCTCGTGGCCGGCGTCGGCCAGTGAGGTGGAGAGCGCGTGCACATGGCGTCCCAGCCCTCCCACGACCACCGGGGGGTACTCCCACGAGAGCATCAGCACCCGCTGCCGCCTCGGGGTTCTCATCTCGATGACGTCTGCGTTCGGTGACATACGGCCCGCCCCCTTGAAGTCTTCCCCCGTGCACACGGCCATAGGCACCAATGACCGGTGCCTACGCGACGTTGGCTTGGGACCAATCGTGCCGGTCCCGAGAAAACCAGCGAAGACACCACCATTGCAGGCCTGTAACGCGCATTAATCAAAACCGTCGGGCGCGCAGGGCCTCCGCCACTGACCAAGCCTGGAAGGGGCAGCCGGTCGCGACGTGGGGCGCCAGCCCGTCCGCGGTTTCGCTTACGGATGCTAGGCCAAACTCCCGCAAATGAGACTCGATACCGCCGAACAAAACGTGAATTTCAGTGCCAACCCGTTTGGCGGCGCTCGCAAAAGGTCCGATCAACCACGGCCAGACCGTGCCCTGGTGGTAGGCCGCGTCCCGCTGCGCGGGTCCGCCGCGGTGGCGGGGCTCATAGCCGGCCGAGTCGGGGGCCAGGCTCCGCGGCCCGAGCGGCGTCATGAGGGCGGCTCCGATGGTACTGAGCGCAGCCGGATCGGGCTCCAGCGGCGCGTACGGCAGCGACCACGCGAGCAACTGGTTCGGGCGCAGCGCGAGGTCGTTGCCGCCGTGGCCGTCCAGCACGTCATACAGCCAGCCGGTGGGCGCCGGGTAGCGCAGCCGGAAGCTGGGAAGCGCCCGGGCCAGCGCGGTGGGCGCCGCTCCGGGGTCCTGCCCCGTGCGCCGGGCCAGCTCGACGACGCCAGCCAGCCCGTTGACCCAGAGCGCGTTCACCTCGACCGGCTTGCCCAGCCGGGGCGTCACCGGTACCCCGTAGATCCTGGCGTCCATCCAGGTCAGTGCCTCGCCCGCGGCGCCCTGCGTGATCAGGCCGTCGGCGGGGTCGACGCGGATGCCGTACCGCGTGCCGGCCAGGTGGGCGTCGACCACGCTCCGCAGCGCGGGCAGCAACTCGGCGGCCAGGTCCGTGTCGCCGGTCAGCGCGACGTGCCGGTCGACCGCGTGGAGGTACCAGAGCGTCGCGTCGCACGTGTTGTACTCCACGCTGCCCGTGTCCGCCGTGTTGGCGAGCATCCCCTCGGAGAGGGTCGCCGCGTACGCCCTGAGCAGATCCCGGCCCTCGCCGGCGCGTCCGGTGCACAGGAACAGCCCCTCATACGAGGTCATCGTGTCGCGCGACCACGCGCCGAACCACGGGTACCCCGCCACCACGTCCGGCCCGGCGGAGGTGCGCACGATGAAGGCGTCCGCCGCGAGGGCCAGCGTCGCGTCCACCGCGTCGGCGGGGCGCGCGGCGGTCACCACCGCGCGGTGACGCTCCCGAGCGCCCTCGACCACGCTGACGGCCGGCGCCGGCCGGTCTTCTAGGTCCCCCGCCCAGGCGAGGGCTTCGAGGGTGTCACCGGGCGCGTCCAGCGACCCCCCGAACCGGCCCGCGTGCCACAGGTCCTCCTGCGGGGGTAGGCCCCGCTCGGCCTCCTCCCGGTGATGCGCGCCCCGCCACCACTGCCCCGTTGGCGTCCACCCGGGCCCGGCGAGGCGGTACGCCTGTTCGACCGTCGCGCCGTCGGCGGTAGGGATCACCCGGGGTGGGGGTCCGTCCGCGTAGCGCTCACCGTGCGCGTCCCGCCACGTGCAGAGCGCCTCCAGCGCGAGCTTCACGGGACCGCCCGCGAGCAGCCGGTGTACCACCGCCACCCCCGGCCGGCCGTGGGTCATGGCGATCTCGCGTTCGAGCACCGTGTCGCCGATCCGCCAGCGCCAGCGCGGTACCCCCTCGATGAGGTCGAAGCGCTCCAGGAGCTCGTGGCCGCGGGGCTCGACGGCCCCCGACGCCCATTCGTGCGTCGCGAGCCGCACCTGCGCCCCGGAGGCCAGCGTCACGATCGGGTCGAGCGCCACCAGGCCGGCGTGCCGCGCCGCCGGCGTGACGCCCGCGACCACGAGCAGCGCGTGGTACCTGCGGGTGCGCAGCCCGCTGACCGTGCCCATCGCGTACCCGCCGCACCCGTCCGTGAGCAACCACTCCCGGCGTCCACCAGCGGTGAGATCTCCAACGACCTGGGGGCCGAAGCCTATTTCGATCACTAAGCTCCCTCTGAGGTGTGGGTACCTGTAACACGCTAAGGCGACAATGGTCCGGTGTGGTCACGACGGAAGAGGAAGGGGACTGCCGCGGTGGCGTCCGCCGAAGAGGCCGAGCACAAGCGCCTGGCGCAGGCCGACTCGGGAGAACAGCCGTGGCGCGCATGGGGCCCCTACCTGTCAGAACGTGCCTGGGGTACGGTCCGCGAGGACTACAGCGAGCACGGTACGGCCTGGGACTACTTTCCGCACGACCACGCGCGGTCGCGGGCGTATCGCTGGAATGAAGACGGCATGGCCGGCATCTGTGACGACCGGCAGACGTTCTGCTTCGCGCTCGCCCTCTGGAACGGGCAGGACCCGATCCTGAAGGAGCGCATGTTCGGCCTCGGCGGCGACGGCGGCAACCACGGGGAGGACGCCAAGGAGTACTGGTGGTACCAGGACTCCACGCCCACGCACTCCTGGATGCGCTGGCGGTACCACTACCCCCAGGCCGCGTTCCCCTACGACGACCTGGTGGCGGTCAACGCGGCGCGCGGGCGCGACGAGACCGAGTACGAGCTGGTCGACACGGGGGTCTTCGACGATGACCGCTTCTGGGCGGTGACCGTCGACTACGCCAAGGCGTCACCCACCGACATGTGCATCGTCGTCAAGATCGCCAACCGTGGCCCCGAGACGGCCACCCTGCACGTCCTCCCCACGCTCTGGTTCCGCAACACGTGGTCGTGGGGACTGCCCGGCCGCGACCAGGTGCCGGTGCTGCGCGGCGACGAGGGCCGGCTGGTCGGCGAGCACTGGGTGCTCGGGCAGGTCGTCCTGCAGGGGGAGGGTGACCCGACGGTCCTCTGCTGCGACAACGAGACCAACACGCAGCGGCTGTGGGGCCTTCCGGGACGCAGCGAGTACCCCAAGGACGGCATCAACGACCACGTCGTCTCCGGCGCGCCCACGGTCAACCCCTCACAGCGGGGCACGAAGGGCGCCCTGCACTACGAGCTGACCGTGCCGGCGCGCGGCGAGGCGTACATCCGTCTGCGCCTCACACTCACCGCGCCGCCGCCCGCGGCCGAACCGGCACCGCTCCTCGACCTCGGCGCGGGCTTCGACCAGGTGATCGCCGCGCGCCGCGGCGAGGCCGACGCGTACTTCACACAGATCATTCCCGCCAAGGCGACCCGCCACGAGGCCGCCGTCGCCCGCCAGGCCATCGCCGGGCTGATGTGGGGCAAGCAGTTCTACCACTTCGACGTCGAGCAGTGGCTCAGTGGCGACCCCGGCAGCGCTCCACCCCCAGCGGGACGCCGGCACGGGCGCAACAGCGCGTGGTGGCACATGAACAGCTTCGACATCGTCTCCATGCCCGACCCGTGGGAGTACCCGTGGTACGCCGCGTGGGACCTGGCGTTCCACTGCGTGCCGCTGGCCCGCGTCGACCCCGGCTTCGCCAAGCAGCAGGTCCTCCTGCTCCTCCGCGAGTGGTACATGCACCCCAACGGGCAGATCCCCGCGTACGAGTGGGCGTTCGGCGACGTCAACCCACCCGTGCACGCGTGGGCGGCGCTACGCGTCTTCGAAATCGACGGCGGGCGCGACCACGACTTCCTCGCCCGGGTGCTCCACAAGCTGCTGCTCAACTTCACATGGTGGGTCAACCGCAAGGACATCAACGGCAACAACGTCTTCGAAGGCGGCTTCCTCGGGCTCGACAACGTCGGCCCGTTCGACCGCTCGGCCGCGCTGCCCGTCTCCGGCGCGCTGGAGCAGTCCGACGGCACCGGCTGGATGGCGATGTACGCCCTCAACCTGCTCGACATCGCCGTCCGCCTCGCCATCCACGACCCCGCATACGAAGACGTCGCCACGAAATTCTTCGAACACTTCGCGTACATCGCGGCCGCCGCGTACAAGCAAGGCCTGTGGGACGAAGACGACTCCTTCTTCTACGACCAGCTCCGGCTCGCCGACGGCAACACGGTGCCGCTCAAGGTGCGGTCGGTGGTCGGCCTGCTGCCGCTCGCAGCCACCACCACCCTCACCACGCGGACGCTCGCGCAGCTTCCGGAACTCGCCGCGCGGTTACGCTGGTTCCTCACCAACAAGCCCGAGTACGCCGACGTACTGGGCGCCCGACGAATGGCTCGTGACGGACGGCAGCGCCGCCTACTGTCCATGGTCGGCCCCGAGCAGATGGTGCGCGTACTGGCACGCATGCTCGACGAAGACGAGTTCCTCTCGCGGTACGGGCTGCGCACCCTGTCCCGTTCCCACCTGGAGAAACCTTTTACGGTGTCGCTCGGCGGGCAGGATTTCACCGTCGGCTACGAGCCGGCAGAATCTACCAGCGGCCTGTTCGGCGGAAACTCCAACTGGCGCGGTCCAATCTGGATGCCGACGAACTACTTGTTGGTGTGCGCGCTGCGCGACTACGCGGCGTTCTTCGGCGACGACCTGCTGATCGAGCACCCGACGCGCTCCGGCACCAAACACACCCTCAACGAGGTGGCCGACGACCTGTCAGAGCGACTGATCTCCCTCTTCGTACCGGACGAATGGGACCGCAGACCGATGTACGGCGCCTGCGATCTCTTCCAGACCCACCCGGACTGGAAAGATCTGCTCGCCTTCCCCGAGTACTTCCACGGCGACAACGGCGCAGCCTTAGGCGCCTGGCACCAAACGGGTTGGACCGCATTGGTGGCCGACCTAATCCTGACTCTCCGCTCCTAACAGCCCACGCCACGGCGTCCCTCAACCCCCGCGGTCCCGACGGTCCCGACGGTCCCGACGGTCCCCGCGCCCGGCGGCGTGCCCGCGCGTTTTCGCGGCCTGCGGCCCTTCGCGCCGCGCCGCCCTTTCCGCCGATCAAGGGCGAACGCACGTGGTTGGATCTCTTTTCCGCGTGCGTTTGCCCTTGATCGA
>NZ_JAIBNX010000185.1:15877-17138 GCF_026130045.1 Micromonospora sp. CPCC 205371 | reverse complement strand
GGGCGGGGGGCCGGCCGGGCCGCCGGGACCCGCGCGGGCCCCGCGCGGCGCGACCGCCGCCGCCGTCATGACACCGTCCCGGCGGCGGCGCGCCGCAACGCCCGATCACAGGCCGCGAGGTGTACGCCCAGGGCGTCTTCGAAGCCGACCGTCTGAGCCTCCAGGGCGAGCTGCCGGCGTACCGCCAGCTCCGTCCCGGACACGCCGGTGACCCGGCCGACCGCGCCGGCCAGCGCACCGGGCAGGTCGTCGGTGACCTCATGCACCAGGTACAGGGCCTGCGCCTGGCTGACCTCCAGCACGCCGCCGAACAGCACCGCCTGCCGGACGGCCGCGGCGTGCGGCAGCTGGCGGGCCAGCCGGTACAGCGTCATGCCCGGCCAGATGAGTCCGTCCTGGATGGGCAGCACCAGGCGCGCCGACGTGCCGGCGATGCGGTGATCGGTGGCCAGTAACGCGTCCAGGGCGGCCCCGCCGCAGTCGCCGGTGGCCACGGCGATGGTGGCCGCCGGGAGCCGCTCCAGCCGGCGCAGCGCCTGTTCCCACCGGTTCACCAGCTTGACGGTGAGGCCGGTGGCCCAGGGTTCGGCCGGCGCGCCGGAGACGTGGAGTACCACGGTCACGCCGCCGTCGCGGTCCTCCGCTCGGTCGCAGACGGCCGATATCTCCGCCACCTGATCGGTGGAGAGTGCACGCGTCCCGTCGATCCTGGCCACCAGCCCGGCGCTCACCACTGGACCAGCGCCGTCTCGATCGTGGAGCCCGGACCCATCGACATCAGCACGCCGTAGTCGCCTGGCGCCGCCACCCGCTCCTGGATCAGCCGCTCGTACGAGAACAGGAACGAGCCGCTGGACAGGTTGCCGTAGTCGCGCAGCACGCCGATGGTGTGCCGCACGTCGTGCCGGGTGAGGCCGAGGTTGACCCGTACCGCGTCGATGACCTTCTTGCCCCCGGAGTGCACCAGCCAGTGCTTGACGTCCCGGCGGCGCAGCCCGGCGCGCGACAGCAGCCGGTCGACGACCTGCTCGGCGTTCGCGCCCACGACGTACGGGATGTCCGGGTCGAGGAAGAAGCTGAACTTGTGCTGCGCGTCGTCCCAGTCGTAGCGCATCGCGTCGAAGGCGTCCGTGATGATGTGGCTGGCGAACGACAGCAGGCGCGGGGCGCCGGGCGCGACGGCGACGCCGGCGCCGGCGCGCGCCGCCTCGGGGCCCGCGGCGGGACGGCCCCCCCACCCCCTCTGGTCCACACCCCCCGG
>NZ_JAIBNX010000185.1:0-15867 GCF_026130045.1 Micromonospora sp. CPCC 205371 | reverse complement strand
CAGGACGCGGGGCGGGGGGGCCCGGGCCCGCCGGCCCCCCCGCCCCCGCCCGGCCCCGTCCCGACGACGGCGGCGGCACCGTCCCCGAACAGACTGTTGACCACCGCCGTGCGCAGCGTCGAGTCCATGACGTACGCGGCCGAGCACGCCTCCGCACACACCATGACGGCGGCCCGGCCGGGGTTGCCCTTGGCCCAGCCGGCCATCGCGTTGAGCGCGTTGAGGCCGGCGTTGCAGCCCATGCCGACGACGTCGACGCGGTGGCAGCCGGGGTCGATGCCGAGCTCGCGGATCAGCAGCGCGGACAGCCCCGGAGTGAGGAACCCGGTGGACGTGACGCAGCACAGGTAGTCGACGTCCGACAGCGTCATGCCGGCGTGTGCGAGCGCGGCCCGGACCGCACGCCCGCCCATGCCCGCGGCGACGGTCCGGTGCTTGTGCAGCAGCGCGCCCTGGGACTCGTCGCCGGGTATGCCGGGACCGGTTTGCGGGAGCGTGAGGTACCGCCGCTGGATACCGCTGTTGTGAAAGATCGAGCGCACCTTGGGGTCGGCGATCTCGAAGAGGGAGATCAGCTCCTGCTGGGAGTAGGAACGGTCGGTGACGGCGGTGCCGACGCCGGCGATGCGCGGATCCACTGCCGGCGCGACAGGCACCGTCAGTGTGACGGGGTGCGGCGCGACCCCGTTGACGGTCATGGTCATCGGAAGGTCCAGCCCCACATGCGCGGCTTACTGCGCGGCCGGATCACCACTGTCGTCATTTGCTCGCCTTTCTTCTCTATGTCAGACGCTGTGTCAGATCTCTGTGTCAGACCAGTAGCTCCGCGGACCGGGCGGCCTCGGCGGTGATGAACCGGGCCAGCCGTTCGGTCCCCTCCTCGATCTCGGCGGCGGTCAGGTAGCTCGTCGACAGCCGGAGCGCACGTTCACCGCCGCCGCCAGGATGGAAGTACGACATCGGCGTCCACAGCACGCCGAACTGTTCCGCCGAGCGGGCGAGCGCGGCGTTGTCGGCCAGGAACGGCACCGACATGGCGAGGAAGAAGCCGCCCCCGGGCCGGTTCCAGTCCACGCCGAGCTCGGCGCGGCGCGCCGGGGGCAGCCGCCGATCGAGATGTTCCAGCATCAGCCGCATCGACTCGCCGTAGTACTCGGCCGGGCGCTCGTTGAGCGCGCCGAGCCGGCCGCCGCCGCCCAGCACCCCCCCGCCCACGCCCGCGTGGGTGAGAGTGGGCGTGTTCACCGTGACCATGCTCTTGATCTTGGCCAGTCCGTCGGCGAGCAGGCCGGCGGCACCGGCGTCGCCGCCATCGACCGGCTGGTCGGCGACGACATACCCGACACGGGCGCCGGGAAAGATCGTCTTTGCGAACGTACCGAGGTGGACGACCCGCCGCCCGGTGTCGAGGCGCTTCAGCGTCGGCACCTGCTCCCCCGGGCTGACCAGCCGGTACGGGCTGTCCTCGATCAGCAGGATGTCGTGCCGCTCGGCGACGTCCAGCAGCGCGTACCGGGCCGGCAGGGACATGGTGACGCCGGACGGGTTGGCGTGGTCCGGGATGACGTACAGCG
Source organism: Micromonospora sp. CPCC 205371 (assembly GCF_026130045.1). Taxonomy (GTDB): domain Bacteria; phylum Actinomycetota; class Actinomycetes; order Mycobacteriales; family Micromonosporaceae; genus Phytohabitans. The sequence continues at coordinate 14,293 of NZ_JAIBNX010000185.1, read as the reverse complement.
CCCGGGGCCGCCGCCCCCGCGCCACCTGCGCCTCGACGGCGTCGACGACATCGGCGGGTGCAAGCCCGTCCGGCCGCTCCGGCACCGGCACGACATCGACGTCCAGCAGCCGCGCGGCGCCGGTGATCCCCATGTAGCACGGGCTGGAGACCAGCAGCACATCCGCCGGGTCGGCCATCAGCGCGCGCACGACGAGCAGCATCGCCTCCTGCGCACCGACAGTGACCACAATGGACGCCGCCGGCACGTCGATGCCCTCGTCGAGCAGCAGCGACCGGGCGATCAGCTCACGGATCTTCCCGGCCGCCGGGCCGTACTGGTACAGCGCGTTGCGGATCTGTTCCGGCGTGCTCCCCTCGTCGGCGAGGTGTTCGACGTAGCGCCGCAGGTGCGCGAAGATCTCCTCGGTGGCGAAGAAACCGTCGTGCGGCCGGCCGGGTGCGAACGAGATCGCCCGCGGATGGCGCGACGCCACCTCGTTGAGGAAGTTCATCGTGTCCAGCAGCGGGTCGGACAGGCTGGCGTGCAGGCCAGAACGGGGCAGTGCGCTCACTGCACGGCCAGCCGGTCGCGCTCGACGGCCTCGTAGAGCGCCCGGATGTTCGCGCTGCCGAACCCGCGCGCGCCACGACGCTGGATGAACTCGTAGAACAGGGTGTTCCGCGGGTACGGGGAGCGGGTGAACAGCTGCAGGAGGTAGCCCCACTCGTCGCGGTCGGCCAGCACGTTGGTGGCGCGCAGGCTGTCGATCCGTTCAGGGATGTCGCGGAAGCGGGTGGCGAGCGCGTCGTAGTACGAGGCCGGAGTCTGAAGGAACGCCACGCCCCGGCCGGCCGCCTCGGTGACCGCCGCGACGATGTCGTCGACGAGAAGCGCTAGGTGCTGCACGCCCGGGCCGTCGTTGCGGTGCAGGAACGCGTCGATCTGCCCCTTGCCGGCCGCCGTGCCGGGTGCCACGAGGGTGAAGGTCACCTCGCCCGTCTCGCTGCGGACGACGACCGAATCCATCGAGCTGCCGCCGACGTCGACGAACTCGGAGGAGTACCGGTTCAGGCCGAAGGCGGTGGTGTAGAAGTCCGCGTAGTGGTCCAGTGAGCCGGCCTCGACGCAGATCGCGACGTGGTCCAGGAGCCGTATCCGGGCCGGCGGCGCGGCGGTGTCGGCGTCCCGGAGCGCCCAGGCGCGACCCGCGGGCAGTCCAGGCCCGGTGCCGTCGCCGACCGGCACCAGCGTGTGGCGGACCGACCCGAAGCCGGACACCACAGGGTTGCCGTACGCGATCCCGAGGCTGGTGGCGCCGGCGGCGAGCGCGGCGGCGTGTGAGGCGTCGACGTCGGTGCACTCCAGCGCGATGTCGGCGATGCCGTCCCCATGTGCCTCAAGGAACTGCGTGGTCCGCGGGCCGGCCGTCACCATCACCTGCATCTGACCCTGCCGCAGCAGCACGGAATCGGATTCGTCATCCGCCGATTCCGCCACCACGCCGAATCCGAGGGCTCCGGAGAGATATTCGACAACGGTTTTCCGTTCGTTTGTATACAACTCAACGAACGCGATGCGCTGTGCCACCATCTTTCCTCCTGCAAACGCAGTTGCGGCGGATTTCTTTGGCGCGGGCCAGCCTCACAGAATTGCGTGATGGGCGCAATGGGCCGTGCAAGTGCGGCGTTTTCCCAGTTGCACACGGCTCAGCCGGTGGTAGCCGGCGCGGCCTCGGACCACTGCCCGTACTGGCGAAATCCGTACAGCAGCGCGCTACCGGCGCGGAACCGATCGACGGCCCGGACCAGGCCGACGACGATCGCGTGGTCACCGGACGGATGGACGCGCTCCACGGTGCAGTCCGCGACGGCGTGCGACGCCTCGAAGAGCGCCGGGCTACCGGTGTGTCCGGTCGGCCGCCACGGCACCCGCTCGAACCGGGTCGGCGCGCCGGAGGCGAACAGCGCGGCGACCCACTCGGCCTCACCGTGCAGGAGGTTCACCGCGAACCCGCCGCTGCCGAGCACCGCGCCCAGTGTCGGGCTCCCGGTGCGCAGGCACACGAGCAGCGTCGACGGGTTCACGCTGAGGCTGCACAGCGCCGAACACGTCATGCCCCGGGGCGCGGTGCCGTGGCGCGCCGTGACCACCGAGACGCCGGTCGGGAACGCCGCCATCATCTCGCGAAAGTCGACGTCCACCGGCCCGTCCCCTTCCGGAAATCGACGCTCAGCCTTCGTTGCGCATTCGGCGGAAATACTCGTTCTGCGTGGGCAGCTGCCGGACCAGCGCACGGGCCTTGTCCCGGATCAGCTGGAATTCGGCCATCGCGGCCTTCTCGTCGATCAGGTCGAGAGCGGGCGAGGGCTTCACGTCGATGTCACCCATGCCGAGCAGGATGCAGTTGTAGGAGTACGGCGGCAACCCGTGATACCGCGGATACACCGTCGCCGCGTCAGGCACCTTGCTCTCCCACGCCTCCAGGCGCTCGACCAGCGCGTCCGGCACGGTCCGGGTCTTGGTGTCGCGCCAGTACTGGTTGTCCCGCCGCTTCGCCCCGCGGTAGTGCAGCACGAGGAACTCGCGGACACCGTCCATCACGTTGCCCAGCGCGCTGTTGTACTGGTCGCGGAGGGCGGGGTCCCAGTCCGCCGCCGGGTAGTACTTCACGAGCGCCTCGATCGCGTAGTGGATGAAGAAGATGCCGGTCGACTCCAGTGGCTCGACGAACCCGCCGGACAGCCCGATGGCCACGCAGTTGTTCACCCACGACCGCCGGCTGCGGCCGATCCGCATCCGGATGTGGTTCGCCGGCACGTCCGCGGCGGCGGGCCCGACGAACTCGCGCAGCGTGCGCTCGGCCTCCTCCGGCTCGAGGTAGTCGCGGGCGTAGACGTATCCGGTACCGATACGGCTGATCAACGGGATCGTCCAGATCCATCCGGCGTCCTGGGCGGTGGCCATCGTGTACGGCCGGATGGGGTCGCGATCCATGTCCATCGGCACCTGAAGGGCGACCGCGCTGTCGTTCGGCAGCGTGTCCTGATAGGACACGAACGGCTCGCCCAGCGCCTTGTTCAGCAGCAGCCCGCGGAATCCGGTGCAGTCGACGAACAGGTCGCCGCCGATATGCCCGTGCTCCGCGGTCTGCACGTGCGACACCCAGCCGCGCTCGTCGAGCCCGACGTCGACGACGTTGTCCACGACGTGCCGGACACCCCGCTGGGTGGCGTACCCCCGCAGGTACTTCGCCAGCAGGTGCGCCTCGAAGTGGTAGGCGTACGGGAACTGCGCGCCCTGGTACTCGGCGATCGTGGACGGCTGGTCCTCATCCTCCACGAAGTCCTGCTCCAGCAGGCCACCGCTGAGGTACCGCGGGCTGCGTCCGGCGTCGCACAGGTTCGCCATGACGAAACAGTCGGCGTCGAACCGGCTGGTGGTCGGGTACCGCAGCCACCAGTCGGTGAGCGGGAAACCCTGTACCGACCGCAGCTGCTCGAACGGGTGGTAGAAGTGGTGGCCCGGCTCCCGCCAGTCCTGGAAGCGCACCGCGAGCTTGTACGTCGCGTTGCAGGCCGGCATCCAGTCACGTTCGGCAAGACCGAGGAACTCGAAGAAGTGCCGGATGTCGCTGAAGGTCGCCTCGCCCACGCCGATCGTGCCGACATCGGCCGATTCGATGAGCGTGATGCCGACCCGGTCACCGAAGGCGGCGGTCAGGTAAGCGGCGGTCATCCAGCCGGCCGTGCCGCCGCCGACGATGACGACGTCGTCGACTTTGGACTCGTTCCCCATTGTCCCGCTCCACTTCGCTCGATCTCGCCGAATACGCCGGATCAGGTCCCGCAGGCAGGGTGGCAAGCGCCGCCGCCAGCGTTCAACCGGCGTTGCGGCGCAGTTGTACGACGGGGTCTCCCCGCGTGTCGCCCGCCTATGCTCGAAGCGGCATCGCGCGCTCCTCCACCGATCGATAGGTTAGCCTCACCTAAGAGGTACTTGTCGATAGCGGACCGGAGGGGATGCGCTATGGCTACGCCTGGGCGGCATGGTCCGAGCCAGTACACGCTCGCGGTCGAGTCGACCGAATGGTTGACGCCCCACCTGGTGCGGGTGATCGCCGTGGGTGAGTCGCTGGCCGGGTTCGCCGACAGCGGGCACACGGACGCGTACGTGAAGCTGCTATTCGTGGACCCGACGCTCGACCTGGAGCCGCCGTACGACCTCGCCGCGCTGCGCGCCACCTTGCCCCCGGACCAGCAGCCGGTGGTGCGCACCTACACGGTCCGCTGGGTGGACCGGGCCGCGCGGCGCCTCGCCATCGACTTCCTGACCCACGGCGACAGCGGCGTCGCCGCCGTGTGGGCCGCCAAGGCCGCACCCGGCGACCGGCTCGTCCTGGCAGGACCACGTGGGGCGTACACACCGGACCCGGCCGTCGGGTGGCACGTGTTCGCCGGCGACCTATCCGCGCTGCCCGCCATCGCCGCATCGCTGGAGGCACTGCCCGCGCACGCGCACGGCATCGCACACATCGAGGTCGCCGATCCGGCCGACATACTCCACCTCACCCGCCCCGCCGAGGTGGCGGTGAACTGGCTGGTCAACACCGACGAGGGCGACACCACGTTTCTCGCCCGCGCCATGGAGAATATGCACTGGCCAGCGGCCGCGGACGTGCCCGGAGCCGTGCAGGTGTTCGCCCACGGCGAGCGCGAGTCCGTCAAGGCGATCCGCAAGGTACTGCACGCGAGGGGCGTCCCCCGCGAGGCCATCTCGATATCCGGCTACTGGGCCCGCGGCCGCACCGAAGACGCCTTCCAGGCCGAGAAGCGCGAGCCGATCGGCCGCATCGACTAGGCAACCACGCTCCGCCCCGCCTCGACTACTTCGCGCTCACCACTGGCCACGGGCACGACCACGAAGGGCAGCCTGGGCTCGCTGGCGGCGACCCGACCGCTGTCAGAGCTCGACTGGCACCGCATCCTCGACGCCATCGTCCTGATCGGACGCGATTGAGAGCCCAAGGAGTCGACGCCCGACCAGATTTTCAGGAACCGGCGTGTCGCGCCCGGCGTGGCGCCCGCGAGGGCAACGATCTTCGCACGAACGTACGAGAATCAATGTGTGCGGGAAGTGTTGGAGCAGCTCAAGGACCTCGCCGGCCACTGCGCCGGCACCCCGGTCTGGTCGCTGCCCGACACCGACCTCGTCTCCGCAGTGCATGCGGTGCACGACGCGGAGCAGATGCTCGCCGCCGCCAAACTGCACCTTGTCCGGGAAATCGATGGCCGGAGTCTGCCCGTCGCTCAGGAAGCCGCCAGCACCGCGGTCTGGCTCCGCGAACGCCTACACATCAGCATCCACGCCGCACGGCGAATGGTCGACCTGGCCGGCGTCCTGGACAAGCGGCCGGTGTTGGACGCGGCGTTGTCGAGCGCGGCCGTCAACGTCGAGCAGGCACATATCGTCGCCAAGACGATCCAGGACCTGACCTGCGAAGCCGAGCCGGATGTGGCGGACCTGGCCGAGAAGACCTTGATCGAAGACCACGCCGGCTGGGAGCCGGCCATCCTCCGCAAGGTCGCCGCCCGCATCCTGGCCCACGTGGCACCAGAGGTCGCTGAGGACGCGGACCGGCGGGCGGTCGAGCGGGACGAGAAACGCGCCCAGCAAACCCGGGCGTTCACGTTGACCAACAACGGTGACGGCAGGTTCCGTCTCACCGGCTGGCTCGACGCCGAAGCCGCCGCCATCGTCAACGCCGCCCTGGACCCGCTGTGTAAGCCCGACACCGACCGCACACCGACCCAGCGACGGGCGGACGCCCTGGTCGAGATCTGCCAGCTCGCGCTACGCACGACCCATCTACCGGAAAACGGTGGGGATCGCCCGCAGATCGTCGTCACCGTGCCGTATGACGTGGCGCGTAAGGAACTACGGCAGGGTCAGCTGGACACCGGAGAGACGCTGACCGCGGAACAGGTGCGGCGGCTGGCCTGCGACTCCCAGATCATCCCCATGGTGCTGGGCGGCGACGGGCAGGTCCTCGACGTGGGGCAGTCACGCCGGTTGTTCACCGGGCCGCTACGACGGGCACTGGTCGCACGGGATGGCGGATGCGCCTTCCCAGGCTGCGACCGGCCACCGCAGTGGTGCGACGGTCACCACATCCGGCACTGGGCCACCGGTGGAGATACCGCCCTCAACAACGGCGTGCTCCTCTGTGGACACCACCATCGGGTCATCCATCGCGGGGAATGGGAGGCCCGGATGGCCGACGACGGCAGACCGGAGTTCATCCCACCGGCCTATGTGGACCCTGAGCGCAAACCCCGCCGCAACATCTACCACCGGCGGCCATAGCAACGCGACCGTTCAGAAAACCGAGCCGGTCATCCCGCTTCCGGGGTGAGCAGGTCGGCGATCGCGAGCATCGTGCGCCAGATGCGGGCCGTGCCGCCAACCCCGAGACGCTTGAGCAGCGCGGCGTGCTGCAACCGGCTCGCGTGCATGGTCGCCGAGTACGCGACACAGGCCTCCCACGCGCGGATCTCCAGCCGGTCCGGGCTCCAATCCTCCGCGAGCGTCGCGGCGACCCGCGCCGCCGCCGGCTTGGTGTCGAAGTGCACCACCTGTACGGCCGTGGGTCGCGCCGCCGCGTCGTCAGGAAACGGGCACCAGGCACCAAGATTGATCGCGCGCAACAGGCAAACCCACTCCCGCATACCACATGCTAAGGCTGATGAGGCCGCGTCGCGACCGCGTGGCTACGCCGCCGGTATTCGCTCGGGGTCAACCCGACCAGTGCGCGAAAGCGGCGGGCGAAGTATGTCGGGTCGTCCCATCCGACGGCCGCGCCGACCTGGGCGACCGACAGCGTGGACTGCGCCAGGAGCGTGGCGGCCCGCTCGGCACGCACGCGGGCCAGAAAGTTCATGGGGGTTAGCCCGATGTGCTGTCCAAACAGGCGGCCGAGGTAGGTGGGATCCAGGTTGACCGCCCGCGCGAGCTCGTCCAGCCGCCACTGCCTCGCTGGTGTGCCCTCGATCCGGGCGACGGTCGCCGCGACGGCGGGGTGGATGGCGGGCTCGACGGCCGCGGGTGCCGGGTCACGGCCGTCGGCGACAACGCCCAGCACGGTGACCAGCCGGCCCAATACCCGGCCTGGCCGCGCCGGCGTGGCCGCGAGATCCCGTTCGAGCTCGCTGATCTCCGCGATGGCCTCCTCGGCGGCGGCCTCGCCGACAGCCGCCACCGCGACGCCGTGTGTGCCGGGTGCCGTCGGATCGATCCACAGCAGCCGGCGCAGCATCGCGATGTCGTACAAGGCGGCCAGTTCGGCCCGCAACGCCTGAGCCGATAGGCAGCAGTTGGCGACGGTCAGCTCGGCACAGTCTCGAAACCCGTGCCAGGCGCCCGGGCGCAGGAAGAAGACATCACCGGGCCGCACCTCGCGCTCGCCCTGGCTGGTTACGTGCCGGCCACGACCAGGCCCGATCACCGCGATTTCGAGAAAGTCGTGCGCGTGCGACTCCACGTCGGCACTCAGTCGGTGAACACCACCCCAGATCGGTCCCCTGGCGAACAGAACATGCTCGTGCAACGTCGAGAGCATGTCGGGATCGTACGACTACTGGCTCGGATCGGCCTAGCAACGGCTCGCTCACGGCGATGAGACTGTGAGAATGAGAAAAAGCGATATCGGCACCGATGGCCAGGTGCCGGAAGACCTCGTGACCGCATACCGTGAGCACGGTTTCGTCCGAGTGCGTGGCGTACTGGAAGCGGACCAGATCGAGCGCTTCCGGGCCAGCGCCGAGGCGTTCCTGGCGGCCCATCGCGCGGAGAGTCTGGAGCAGCGGGGGACGTTCAGCCAGCTCGTCAACGTCTGGCAACGCGACGACGACCTCCGCGCGCTCACCCTGCATTCACGACTGGGCCGGATCGCCGAGCAGCTCGCCGGCTTCCCGCTTCGGCTCTGGCACGACCAGACGCTGGTCAAGGAGCCGCACAACAACATCGCCACCGAGTTCCACCAGGACCGTCCATATTGGCCACACGCCACCGACCGGCTTGCGTTGTCGGCCTGGATAGCGCTGGTCGACGTTCCACCCGAGCGCGGCTGCATGACCTTCCTGCCCGGCACCCAGCATCTCACCGGCCTGCGCCCGCAGGACCTTCACCACGAGGCAGACCTTTTCGCGTTGGAACCGTCGCTGCGGTGGATCCCCCGCGTCACCGTGCCGCTGCGGGCCGGGGACTGCACCTTCCACAGCGGTTACACCGGCCACATGGCCCTGCCCAACCGCACCGATCTGGCCCGGCTCGCGCACGTCGTCATCTACATGGACGAGGCGACAACCTACAACGGTGCCGAGCACGTCGTCACCGACCCTCTCGGGCTCGTGGCCGGCGACCGACTCGACGGCAGCACCTTCCCGCGCCCATGGGCCTGACCGCCCAGGGTCAGCCGACCGGCGTGGCGGCGTCGACCGCAAGCAGGCTCGCCAACTGCGGCGGGGCCGGGAGAGCCCGGCCCCGCCGGCTCGGTCAGCTCGTCGAGCAGGTGGCGCTCGGCGTGGTGTTGTTGCCGTTCTTGTAGAGGGTGATGCCGAAGCTGTTGCCGGCTCCATTCGGCCTCGCGGTCAGCGTGCCGGTGGTGCCGCTGACCGTCGCGTTCCAGCTGCTCTGCAACAACTGGCGGCGACGGCCCGGCTCGTGCTGGTGGTCGTGTCCGCGTTGGCGGTGCCAACGAGTGCCGAGGTGGTGATGGCCGCCGCGCTGGCACAGGCGACGCCGATGAGTTTCCGGGAGCTAATGACAGCGATAGAGCAGGTAGAGCACGCGTTTGCGCTGGTGGGAAAGGTCAACGCCGCTCGTCGAAGAGCGAGAGTTTCAGAGCAAGGATCGCGTCCATCGCCGGATCGCGGCCCGCGCGGTAGGCGGCGAAGGTGGGCGGGGCGTAGATGTCGGGGGCGATGGCGGCGCGGCGGTCATTTGGCCAGGACGTCTGCCAGTACAGGTCGGAGACGTTGACCTCGATGCCGCTGTAGGGCAGGCGGAACGGCACGGTCTCGCCGACGAAGTTGGGGCTGGAGCCGGTGGGTTCGCCGACGAACACCGCTTGAGTGTGCCGGTCGAGGAACGTGGTGGTGTTCTGGGCAGCGGAGAACGTGTTTCGTCCGGTGATGACGAACAGTCCGCCGTGCCGGTTGATCCGGTCGCGCCGGATGATGTGGTGGACCAGGGGTTCGACGAGGAAGGTGTTTCCGCCGCCGTTCCACCGAAGGTCGATGACGAGGGCCGACGCGTCGTGCTCGTCGATCGCGGCGAACATCTGCTCATAGAACGCGGACAACGGCTCGTCGGGCTTGTCGCCGATGCTGTTGAACTGGAAGTACACCAGGTTCGCTGCCGGCAGGTGTTCGAACCAGTAGCGGTTGTCGACGTCACGCAGGTACGCGGGTGCGTGCGCGCCGTCGGTGAGGCGTAGTGACGTGGGCGAGCACCAGGTCGGCCACGGATGCGGTTCTGGTGCGGGTTCGGCGGCCACGGTGATGTCGTGGACGCCGCCGTCTGCGAGGCGAACGGTGAGGGTGAGCCCGCCGGGGTCGTCGGCGACGCCGACGGCGTGCAGAAACACGGGTTGACGCATCCAGGTCGGCGCGTTCGCGGTCGGCCCGTACTCGTTGTCGCGGGTCAGCAACGGGTCGAGGGCGTCGATCACCTGGGGCACGGACCGGCCGTCGATGGCGAGGACCTGCGCGCCCAGCAGGCTTTCGTACCGCGGGTCGGCCTGGGGTATGAACAGTCCCTCGTCGAAGAGGAAGAACCAGATCGGTACGCTGCGCGACCAGTCTGGAAATGCCCGCCTGGTATTGATACGGGCGTGGCCGTCGCCGAGTCGCCGCAGCAGCCGCCACATCTCGACCACGATCCGCGCGTCGGCGAGGTCGGGAATGGCACGGTCGAGATTGTCGACGGCATCCTCGAAGGCGTCATCGATGACGTCCCGAAACGGTACGCGGCGGTGGATCTCGCGCCGCAGCGTGCGCAGGTCGGCGCGCCAACCATCCACTTGCGACAGTTCACTGTGGCCATCGATGCCGAGCAGGTCACGAAACCGTGGGTCCTCGCGCAGCGATGCCAGGTGGATGTCGGTGGCGGCCCGGTCGAGGTCGCGCAACTGCTGGCGCACCGCCGTCGCCAGCGCGGCGAGGGCTTGCTCGGTGTCGTCGAGCATGGCGTGGCAGCACGCCATGCGGTACCAGATCTCGCCGGGGAAGATCGAGGTGATCGGCACTCGGTCGGGGCCACGGACGGGCCAGACTCCGAGTGCTTCCGCCCGTTGGTAGGCGGCAAGCGCGCTCGCGTAGTCGCCGGTCGAGAACCGAGCTTCGGCGAGCCGGTCCCAGAAGACCCCGTTGACCGAGTTCAGGTCGACCACGGCCTGCCATTCGCGGGCGGCCTGTGGCCAGCTCTCCGATCGGGAAAGGCGCTCGGCCCGCGCCACCATGTCCAACTGGTTCATCGGTCGCCTCCCCGGGGGGTCTTCGGCGGTGGGGCGACCGAGGTCGAGAAGAAGATCCGCACCTCGCGCGCGCCGGCCGGGATCGCGTCGCGGTCGGTGGCGCGGTGGGCGAAGCGCTGCGCGATCTCGTTCAGGGCAGCGGTCACCTCCCGCAGTTCCTCCGCCGTCATAGCGGTCGTCACGCCGCCGAAGCTGACCGCGTCGCGCCACTCGGCCGGCTCCAGGGCGTGCCGGCGAAGGCGCTCCTTCATCCGGTGAAGCTCGTGGTCGAGGAACACCTCGGTGGCGGCCTGAGCAGCCAGCTCGCCCTCGACGCCGAGGCCCTCGCCGGACAGGCTCTGGTTGACGCTGGTCAGCCGCCACGGCTTCTCCCGGCCGGGTCCGCCGGGCGCCTGCTCGACAAAGCCGTACTTGGCCAGGATGTTCAGGTGGTAGGAGCAGCTCGCGACACTCTCGCCAAGCTCGTCGGCGCATCGGGTCGCGGTGGCGGTCTGCTCGCGGCCCACCAGGTCGATCAGCTTCCACCGCAGCGGGTGGGCCAGCGCACGCAGTGCCTTGGCGCTCCGCGCGCTCGTCTCCTCGGGCATGCAAAACAAGATATCTTGCTCAAGACTCCTTTGTAAAGAAGTCTTGTTAGCTGCACCGGAAGGGGAACGGGGCAGCCTCAGGAGCGCCGATGAGGCATGGTGGAGATTGCGCTGACGAAATGGGGCTGTCATGACGCATGCGATTTGGGCGGAAGGGCTGGTCAAGCGGTTCGGGGAGACGACCGCGCTGGCGGGGGTCGACCTGGCGGTCCACACCGGCACGGTGCTCGGCCTGCTCGGGCCGAACGGCGCCGGCAAGACGACCGCGGTCCGGGTCCTGGCCACGCTGTTGCAGCCGGACGCCGGGCACGCCACGGTGGGCGGCTACGACGTCGTCCGGCAGGCGCATCAGGTGCGCCAGCTAATCGGGATGACAGGTCAGTACGCCTCGGTCGACGAGACGCTGACCGGTGCCGAGAACCTGCTGCTGATCGGCCGGCTGCTCGGCCTGCCGAAGGCGCAGGCCAAGGCGCGCGCCCGGGAGCTGCTGGCCCAGTTCGAGCTGACCGACGCGGCCAGCCGGGCCACGAAGACGTACTCCGGCGGCATGCGGCGCCGCCTCGACCTGGCCGCCAGTCTCGTCGGCCGGCCACCAATGCTGTACCTGGACGAGCCCACCACCGGCCTCGACCCGCGCGCCCGGGCCGAGCTGTGGGAGCTGATCCGTGCCATGGTCGCCAGCGGCGTGACCGTGCTGCTCACCACGCAATACCTGGACGAGGCGGACGAGCTCGCCGACGAGATCGTGGTCATCGACCACGGGCGGGTCATCGCCACCGGTACCCCCGACGAGCTGAAAGCCAAGGCCGGCGCCCAGACACTGGCCGTCAGGCCGGCGGAGGCGTCCGATGTGTCCGTGGTGGCCGACGTGGTCCGCGAGCTTTCCCGCGGCGTTCCGGAGGTGAAGGGCCAGCTGGTGACGGCGCCCGTCGCCGACCCGGCGGTGCTGCCGCGCGTCGTGCGGCGCCTCGACGACGCCGGCATCGTGGTCACCGAGCTGGCACTGCGCAGCTCCAGCCTCAACGAGGTGTTCCTGTCCCTGACCGGGCACGGTGCCGAGGAGCCCCCCGAAGGGAGCGCGTCATGACCACCGCAACCGCCACTGGACCTGTCGCACCGGCGATCAAGCCCCACGTGACCGTGCCCGAAGGGTTGCAGCAGACGCTCACCCTCGCCTGGCGCACGATCGTGCAGGTGCGGCACAACCCGTGGGAGCTGGGCGACTACAGCATCCAGCCGATCATGTTCGTGCTGCTGTTCACATACGTGTTCGGCGGCGCCATCGCCGGATCGACCGGTGACTACCTCACGTTCGCGCTGCCCGGCATCATCGTGATGAACATGCTGTTCGTGACGATGTATGTCGGCACCGGCCTCAACACCGACCTGACCAAGGGCGTGTTCGACCGGTTGCGCTCGCTGCCGATCGCCCGGTGGGCGCCGCTGGCCGGCAGGATCCTCGCCGACCAGGTCAAGCAGGCCTGGTCGATTTTCCTGCTGCTCGTGGTCGGCATGATCCTGGGCTTCCGGATCGGCACCAACCTGGCCGGGCTGCTCGCGGCGGTGGCCCTGCTGCTGGCGTTCGCGCTGGCCTTCTCCTGGGTGTCGGTACTGGTCGGCGTGATGGCCAAGGACCCTGAGAGGGTGCAGCTGTTCGGCTTCACCGCGCTGTTTCCGGTCACCTTCGTCAGCAACGTGTTCGTGCAGACCGACACCATGCCCGGTTGGCTGCAGGCCTGGGTAAAGGTCAACCCGGTCACGCACCTGGCCGACGCCGCCCGCGGCCTCATGGTCGGCGGGCCGGCGGCCGAATCGGTCGTGTGGTCGCTGGTGTGGGCCGCCGCGATCGTCGCCGTCTTCGCCCCGCTGTCCCTGTACGCCCTGAAACGTCGCGTGTAGCCAACGCGTCAGCGCTCGAAGGTACAGGAGGCTGTCCCGGATGCGCGCGACCCGCGCGGCCCGGCTGTTCGGCGGCCTCGCTCCCGCCCCGGTCGAACGACCCATCCTGCTCGTCGCCGACGGCCGCACCGCGGCCGTGCGGGCCGGCGGCGAGGTGCCGGCCGGCGCCGACCTGGTCGACCTTCCGGACGCGACGCTGTTACCGGGCCTGATCGACGCGCACACGCACCTGGCCTTCGACGCCAGCGCCGACCCGGTCGGTTCGCTCGCGTCCGCGAGCGACAGCGACGTCCTCGACCGCATGCGCAGAGCAGCCTGTACCGCGCTCGCGGCCGGCATCACCACGGTGCGTGACCTCGGCGACCGCGGCTACCTCGCGCTGCGCCTACGCGACGAGCTGGCCGGGAACCCGACCGCCGGTCCCCTCGTGCTGGCCTCCGGACCGCCGATCACCACGCCGGGCGGCCATTGCTGGTACCTGGGCGGCGAGGCGACCGGAGTCGACGGGATTCGGGACGCTGTGCGCGCCCGCGCCGAGCACGGCGTCGACGTCATCAAGGTGATGGCCAGCGGCGGCGAGATGACGCCCGGCACGCAGGTCCACCTGGCCCAGTTCGGCCTCGACGAGCTGCGGGCCGCCGCAGAGGAGGCCCACCGGTTCGGGCTGCCGGCCACCGCGCACGCCCACAGCGGCCGGGCCATCGCCGACGCCGTCGCGGCCGGCTTCGACTCGATCGAGCACTGCTCGTTCATGACGGAGGACGGCGTCGAGCCGCTGCCCGACGTCATCGAGGCGATCGTCGAGTCCGGCGTCGTGGTCTGCGCCACCGTGGGCGTACTGCCCACGGGCGCCCCGCCGCCCCGGATCGCCCCGCGGGATGAGGCGTTCACCGCGCTGTTCCGCCAGATGAAGCGGGCCGGGGTCACGATCGTGTGCAGCAGCGACGCCGGCATCGGGCCGCAGAAGCCGCACAGCGTCCTGCCCCACTCGGTGATCATGCTCGTCGAGACACAGGGCTGGTCCGCGGCCGAGGCGCTGGAGGCGGCCACCTCTCGCGCGGCCCGGCTCTGCCGTGTCGACGACCGCAAGGGCCGCCTCGCGCCGGGGCTCGACGCCGACATCCTCGCGGTCACCGGTAACCCACTGACCAGCCCAAGGGCGCTGCTCGACGTGGCAGCCGTCTTCCGCGAAGGCCACCGCACCCACTGACCCCCACTCCGCGCGCCCTCCGCGCCCCGCGCCCGCGCCCCGCGCCCCGCGCCCGCGCCCCGCGCCCGCGCCCCGCGCCCGCGC
>NZ_JAIBNX010000184.1 GCF_026130045.1 Micromonospora sp. CPCC 205371 | reverse complement strand
CGGGTGGGCGCACGCGGGAGGCCGGCGCGCCGCAGGCGGCGCGCGCGGCGCGAGCGCGGGAAGTGGGGCGGAGCGCCGCAGCGACCGAGGCGGACGCCTATGCGGGTAGGGAGCCGGATGCGATTACGTCGCGGTACCACATCGCGCTGTGCTTCGGGGTGCGACGTTGGGTTTCGTAGTCGACGTGGATGATGCCGAAGCGTTTGGCGTACCCGTCGTGCCATTCGAAGTTGTCGAGCAGCGACCACACCAAATACCCCCGCACGTCCGCGCCTCGCGAGATGGCCGCGTGCACCGCACGCAAGTGTCCGTCCAGATAGGAGATCCGGTCGTGGTCGGGGCCGGTGTCGTCGAATGCCGCCCCATTCTCGGTGATCATCAGCGGGGTGTCGGGGTAGTCGGTGTGCAGCCGCACGAGCAGCGTGGTCAGCGCGGACGGCTCGATCTGCCAGCCCATGCCGGTGACCGGGCCGCTCGGCGGCGGGAAGTGGATGTCTTCGGTGCCTGGGTACGCGCCGCCGCCGGGAGCGCCCGGACGCCCCGCCACGTAGGTCGGGGAGTAGTAGTTGACGCCCAGCATGTCGATGGCCGCACCGATGGTCTTTTCGTCGCCCTCCTGCACGTGGGACAGGTCGGTGAACCGCGCGATGTGTGACAGCACATCGGGCGGGTAGCCGCCGGCCAGTAGCGGGTCAAGGAAGACGCGGTTGTGCAGGCCGTCGACCACGCGGACGGCGTGGGCGTCGGCTTCGCTGGCCGGGTCGGCGGGGAGGACCGCCGCCGGGTTCAGGGTGATCGCGACGCTGCCGGCGCCGCCGGCTCGCAGCGCGGTCGCCGCCAGGCCGTGCGCCAGCAGCAGATGGTGTACCGAGCGGAAGGCGGCCGCCGCGTCCTGGCGCCCCGGTGCGTGTACCCCGGAGCCGTACCCAAGGTACGCAGCGCACCACGGCTCGTTGAGCGTGGTCCAGCCGCGCACCCGGTCGCCGAGCCGGCGATACACCGCGGTCGCGTAGTCGGCGAACCGGTGGGCGGTGTCGCGCGCGGGCCAGCCGCCATTGTCCTCAAGCGACTGTGGCAGGTCCCAGTGGTAGAGCGTGACGAGCGGGTCGATCCCGGCGGCCAGTAGCGCGTCGACGAGCCGGTCGTAGAAGTCGAGCCCCCGCGGGTTGGCGGGTCCGCTTCCGTCGGGCTGGACGCGCGGCCACGATACCGAAAACCGGTACGCCCGCAGCCCGAGCGACGCCATGAGCGCCACGTCCTCCGGGTACCGGTGGTAGTGGTCGCACGCCACGTCGCCGGTGTGTCCGGCGGCCACCTTTCCCGGCGTACGCGAAAAGGTGTCCCAGATGGACGGACCGCGACCGTCGTCGCGCGCCGCACCCTCGATCTGATACGCGGCGGTGGCCGCACCCCACACAAAGCCGTCAGGAAACCTCACGCCTTGACCGCGCCTTCCATGATTCCGCCGATGATCTGGCGGCCGAAGATGATGAAGACCAGCAGCAGCGGGAGAGTGGCGATCGCCGTGCCGGTGAAGACCTGCGACATGTCCTGGTAGTAGCCGTTGGACAGGGCGCGCAGGGAGAGCTGGACCGTCGGGTTCTCGGGGTCGTTGAGCACCGCGTACGGCCACAGGAAGTCGTTCCACGTGGTCATGAACGTGAGCAGGCCGAGCACCGCGGCGGCGGGCCGGAGTGCCGGGGCGACCACGCTCCAGAAGATGCGAAACGTGGTGCAACCGTCCACTCTGGCCGCTTCGATCAGCTCGCTCGACACGGCCTGGCTGGCGTACTGGCGCATCATGAACACGCCGAACCCGGTGACCAGGGCGGGCACGATGACGGCTTGTAGCTCGTCGTTCCAGTCCAGCTTGGTCATCAGCATGTAGAGCGGGATTATGCCGAGCTGAGTCGGCACCATCATGGTCGCGATGATCACTAGCAAGAGCGCGTTCGAACCGCGGAACCGCAGTTTGGCGAACGCGAAACCGGCCAGTGACGAGAAGAACACCACGGACACGGTGACGCAGGCGGCGACGATGGCGGAGTTGACCATGCCGGTCAGGAAGTGGGCGTCGGCGTTGCTGAGCAGCCGGTCGACGTTTCCGGGAAGGTTGCCACCCGGGGTCACCGGCGGCGGCACCTCTCCCATGGCGTCGCTGGACCGGGTGGCCACGACGAACATCCAGTAGATGGGGAAGGCGGACATCAGGACGGCGACGACGAGCGTCGCGTACGTCAGGCGGGTGCCGCTCCAGAGCCGCATGGTCACCGCCTTCCACGGGAGAGGCGCCGGATGAGCACCACGTTGACGATCGCCACGATCGCGATGAGGACGAAGAGCATCCAGGCGACGGCTGAGCCGTAACCGAAGTTGAAGTTGGGTGCGAAGGCGTTCTCGAACATGTACATGGTCATGGTCTGCGACTCCCGGCTTGGCCCGCCGCGGATGGGGTTAGTGCCCGAGTTGAACAGCAGCGGTTCGGTGAAGAGCTGCAGGCCGCCGATCGTCGACACGATGACACAGAAGATGATCGTCGGGCGGAGCATCGGGACGGTGATGGACCAGAACTGCCGGAAGGCGTTCGCACCGTCGATCGCGGCCGACTCGTACAGGTCGCGCGGGATAGCCTGCATCGCGGCCAGGAAGATGAGCGCGTTGTATCCCGTCCACCGCCAGTCGACCATTGTGGACACCGCGACCCAGGAGGCGAGCCGGTTGGCGCGCCAGTCGATGGCGTCGATGCCGACGAGGTCGAGGGTCCAGTTGATGAGGCCGAACTCGCGGCTGAACAGCTGGCCGAACACGATGGCCACGGCGGCGGTCGACGTGATGTTGGGGATGAGAATGCCCATCCGGAAGAACGTCCGGGCCCGCAACTGCCGGTTGAGCAGGTTTGCGATCCAGAGCGCGAGCAACAGTTGCGGCACCGTCGAGATGACGAAGATGCCGAGCGTGTTGGCCACCGAGTGCCAGAAGTCAGCATCGCCCATGAGCCGCGTGTAGTTGTCCAGCCCGACGAACGGGTGGTCCTCCGCGAGCAGGTCCCAGTCGTGCAGCGAGACCCACAGCGTGTACGCGAGCGGATACGCCCCGAAGACTCCGAAGAGGACGAAGAACGGCGCGATGTACAGGTAGGGCGAGGCCTTCATGTCCAGCCGCGTCAGCCGGAACCGGCGTGGGGGCCCGGGGCGGGATGCCGCCGCCCCGGGCTCGACTCGGGTTTCCAGGTGGAGAGCCACTTACTTGTCCGCGGCCTTCTTGGCGTTGGCGATGGCGTCGCTCCAGCCTTGGGCTGGGTTGCGCTGGCCCAGTTCGACGGTGCGGACCGCGTTCTCCACCTCGGTGCGGACCGCCTGGTTGCGCGGTCCCATGTAGACGGGCTTGAGGTTCTTCGCACCGGCCGCGAAGATCTGGCCGGTCGGCGCGTCGCTGAAGTACGCGTTGGTGGCTCCCGTGATCGCCGGGTCATCGAGCGCCTGCGGTGAAGACGGCAGCGGGCCCTTGGCCTTGAAAGCACCGATCTGGCCCTTCGGGCTGGTCAGGAACTTGGCCAGCTCGGCGGCTTCCTTCTGGTGCTTGCCCTGCTTGGGAACGGCGAGGAACGATCCGCCCCAGTTGCCGCCGTTGCCGGGCACCGTGGCGATGTCCCACTTGCCGGAGGCCTCCGCGCCGGCGTTGCCCTCGATGACGCCGGTCATCCAGGCGGGGCAGGCGATGGTGGCGAACTTGGCCTGTTTGAACGCGGCCACCCACTCGTCGGACCAGGCGCCGTACTTGCCGGACAGGCCTGAGTCGATGATGTCCATCGTGGTGTCCCAGGCCTGCTTGACGGCCGGGTTGCTGTCGACGACCAGCTTGTTGCTGGTGTCGTAGTACGTGTAGCCACCGGCGTCACCAGCGGTCTGCAGCACGATCGTGTTGAACGTGTTGGTGGCCGCGTCGAGGAAGGCGGCACCGGTGTTCTTGGCCTTGAACTGCTCGCCGACCTTGACGTAGTCCGCCCAGGTGGGCCAGAGCTTGGAGACCGCGTCCCGCTCGGTGGGCAGGCCGGCCTTCTCGAAGAGGTCCTTGCGGTAGCACATCGCCATGCCGCCGACGTCGGTGCCGAGGCCGATGAGCTGCTGGCCGTCGGCGGTCAGCCCCTGGTTCCACTTCCATTCCATGAAGTTGGACTTGAGATCGGCGGCGCCGTGGTCGAGCAGGTTGACGAAGTTGCCCGGGTTGGCCTTGTACTCGACGAGCAGGCCCTCCTCGATGGCGACCACGTCACCCGCGCCCTTGCCGGCCGCCAACCACTGGGTCAGCCGCGGTGAGTACTCGTCGAGATTGGCGCCGGTGCCCCGCTCAACGATCTTGATGTTGGGGTGGCTGGCCATGTACTCCTTGTAGAGCTCCTCGTAGCCGAACTGCCCGAAGACGTCCACGGTCAGCGTGATCGTGCCGTCGCCGCTGGCTTCGTCGTCGCCACCGCCGCAACCGGCGGCTGCCGCGAGCGCGACCACCGCGAGTCCGGCTATGACCGCGGACCGTCGGCCGCGCGATGTGATGCCCATGAAAGGACCCCTCTCGAATAACGCCGGGTCAAGAGAATCGAGCTGAGAGCGCTCTCACAGAGATTGGCGGCTTGTTTCCGGCTTGTCAAGAGAGCGCTCTCAGACAAGAGAATTTGTGCAATGACAGTTGCACAAGAGTTCTTGTACATTGAGGGCATGACGAAGGAGATCCGGCAGATCACCGAGTCCGGTGTGCTGGCCGCCATGTCCCACCCGCTGCGGCGCCGCCTCATGGACGTGCTGAAGGTCTACGGTCCGTCGACCGTCAGCCAGCTCGCCGAGCGGACCGACCAGGCGGTCGCCAACGTCAGCCACCACCTGAAGGTGCTGGGTGCGTGCGACCTGATCGAGGAGGCGCCGGAGTTGGCGCGAGACCGCCGGGAGCGCTGGTGGCGGCTCGTTTCGGCGGGCGTGCGCTGGACGGCCGCCGACTTCGGTGGCGATCCCGCGACCGCCGCCGTCGCCAGCGCCGCCGAGTCGCTCGACCTCGACCACCACGTCCGGCTGGTGCGGGCATGGCACGCGACCGACGAGGCGGAACGCGCCCGCTGGGAGAGCAGCCCCTTCGGCACCAGCAAGTGGCTTCACCTCACGCCGGCCGAGCTGGCCCAGCTCGAGGCGGACGTCCTCGAGGTGTTCGCGCGCTGGGCCAGCCGCGACGTGCCCGACGACGGCCAGCGGCGCGAGCCCGTGTTCGCGTTCGCCTATGGCGTCCCCGCGCGGCCGTGACCGAGTTGGTTGGCGCTCGCTTCGCTCGCGCGGGTCATGCGCCTCTCGGGCCGGTCGCCTCCGGTGCGCGCCGCGACTTCCGTCTGTTGTGGTTCGGGCAGACCAGCAGCAAGCTCGGCAGCACCATCACGAGCGTGGCGCTGCCCCTCGTCGCCGTGTCCACACTGGACGCCAGCGCGTTTCTGGTGGCGATGCTGCCCGCGGCCACCTGGCTGCCGTGGCTGATCCTGGGCCTGCCCGCCGGCGTTTGGGTCGACCGGCTGCCGCGCCGCACCGTGATGATCGCCGCTGACCTGGTCGCGTTGGCCGTGGTGGTCAGCGTGCCGATCGCGGCCTGGCTCGGCATGCTCCACATCGCACACCTGATCGCCGCGGCACTGCTCACCGGTGCGGCGAGCGTGTTCTTCCAGACCGCCTACCAGACCTACCCGCCGATGCTGCTGCCCGCCGCCGCGCTGCCAGCGGCCAACGCGAAGCTCCAGGGCAGCGAGTCAGCCGCGCAGGTGATCGGGCCGGGCATAGGCGGCCTCGTGGCGCAGTTCTTCGGCGCGGTGACCGGGTTGATCGGCGACGCGCTGAGCTTCCTGGTCTCCGCCGTCTGTCTACTGAGGATCGAGACACGAGAGAAGATCACTAGGCCCGCGCAGACCAGTACCCTGCGGGAGGTCGGCGAGGGATTGCGGTTCGTCGCCGCCGACCCGTACCTGCGCGTGCTGACCGTCTTCGGCGCGGCGAGCAACATCGGGCTCATCGGGTACCAGGCGGTGCTGGTGGTCTTTCTCACTCGCGTCGCCGGTGTCGGCCCCGGCGCCGTCGGCGGGCTCATCGCCGCCATGGGGCTCGGCGGGGTGGTGGGGGCGGCCATCGCCACCCCGATCGGCCGGCGCTTCGGCACCGCCCGCGGCTTGATCATGTGCGAGCTGGGTGCGGCGCCGTTCGGCCTGCTCATCGCGCTCGGCGGCCCAGGGCCACGCCTCGGCTTCGTGGTGGCCGGCGGGTTCGTGCTGGTAGCGGGCGTGGTGGCCGGCAACGTCATCAAGGCCAGCTTCCGCCAGTCGTACCCGCCGGCCCACCTGCTGGGTCGGGTGACCGCTAGCAAGCAGCTCGTCAACTTCGGCACGATCCCGCTCGGCGCCCTGCTCGCGGGCGCGCTGGCCAGCACGATCGGGGTACGCCCGACGATGTGGTTGATGCTCGCGTGCGTGGTGCTCGCGGCGCTCATCCTGCTCGCCGAGCCCATCCGGGGGCGGCGCGACCTACCGACTTCAGTTGCGTAGGTGTGCCCGATCAGGGTACGGGTGACGGGTGGTGGATTCTGGAGATCTGTTGGCCGAGCGCTACCGGCTGGGTGAGCGCGTCGCCACCGGCGGCATGGGCGAGGTGTGGCGCGCCACCGACGTGCTGCTCGATCGGGCGGTCGCGGTCAAGGTGCTGCGCCCCGGATTGGTGGCCGAACCAGGCTTCACCGAGCGCTTCCGGTCCGAGGCGCGCACCCTCGCCGGCCTGCACCATCCGAACGTCGTCAGCGTCTACGACTACGGCGAGGGCGACACCACGTACCTCGTGATGGCGTTCGTCGAGGGGGAGCCGCTGTCGGCGCGCATCGAGGCGGCCGGGCGGCTCAGCGTCGACGAGACAGTGTCGATCGTCACGCAGGCGGCGGCCGCTCTGCACGCGGTGCACCTCAAGGGTGTGGTGCATCGCGACGTAAAGCCGGGCAATCTACTCATCCAGCCCAACGGCATCGTGGTGCTCGTGGACTTCGGGGTCGCCCGGTCGGCGGCCGAGGGGAGCGTCACCAAGACGCACGAGGTGATCGGCACAGCGCTGTACATGGCGCCCGAGCAGGTCTCGAAGAAGCCACTGTCGCCGGCCACCGACGTGTACGCGCTAGGGGCGGTCGCATACCACTGCCTGGCGGGGCGGCCGCCGTACGAGGGCGAGAACGCGCTCCAGGTGGCCCTCCAGCGGCTCGAAGGCGATCCCGACCCGCTGCCGGACGACGTACCCGAGGCGGTGCGCGCCGTCGTGATGCGCGCGATGGCGCGGGAGCCGGACGACCGGTACCCGAATGCCGAAGCCCTGGCCGACGCGATGCGGGCAGCGGGCGGCGGCTCGCCCGCCGCGACCACGGCGCTCCTGGCGGGCGCGAGCGGCACCGCCACCACCGTGATGCCCGGCGCGGCCGCGCGGCCCGGCGGGCCCGCCTCGTCCGCCTCCCTGCCCGCCGCGCACGCCGGCAACCGGGTCCGGGTGGGGGGGGGCGGGGGGCGGCGGCCCCCCCCCCGCGACCCGGGCGCCCCTGGCGGGCGCGAGCGCCCCCGCCACCACCGTGATGCCCGGCGCGGCCGCGCGGCCCGGCGGGCCCGCCTCGACCGCCTCCTTGCCCGCGGCGCACGCCGGCAACCGGTACCGGAAGTGGTGGGCCGTCGGCGGCGCGCTGCTGGTCGGCGCGGCGGTGGCCGCGGCGTTCGCGTCCCTGCCCGACGGCGGCGGGGCCACCGGCAACCCCGGCCCCGCCGCCGTGCCCCCGCCGCAGCCCGCCGCCCCCGACGACGGCGGCACGCCGACCCGGCGTCCCGCCGGGCGCACCACCGCGCCCACGAGGTCGGCGTCGCCGTCCGCTAGCCCGACGGAGGTGGCGACCAGCGGACCGGCGTCGCCGGAACCCACCGAGAGCGAGGACGAGCCGGAGACCGAGGCGCCGGCGTCCCCGACCGCTGCCGTCAGCCCAGCTCCGGCGACCGCCGTAGGATCTCCAGGGTGACGGCGGTCGAGACGCATCGGACCATCGACGCGGTCTGGCGGATCGAGTCGGCGCGGATCATCGCGGGGCTCGCCCGGCTCGCGGGCGACGTGGGGCTCGCCGAAGAGTTGGCCCAGGACGCGCTGGTCGCGGCGCTGGAGCAGTGGCCGCGCGACGGCGTACCCGATAATCCCGGCGCGTGGCTGACGGCGACCGCGAAGCATCGCGCGATCGACCACATCCGCCGCAGCAAGCGCCTTGAGCGCAAGCAGGAGGAGCTGGCCGCCGACCTGGAGGTCCGGCAGCAGGCCGAGCCGGAGTTCGAGGTCGACGAGGATCTGGGCGACGACCTGCTGCGGCTGATGTTCATCTCGTGCCATCCCGTGCTGTCGACGGAGGCCCGGGTGGCGCTGACGCTGCGCCTGCTCGGCGGCCTGACCACCGACGAGATCGCGCGCGCCTACCTGGTGTCGGAACCGACGGTCGCGCAGCGCATCGTGCGCGCGAAGCGCACGCTGGCCGCTAAAAAGGTCCCTTTCGAGGTACCGCCGGAGCCCGACCGCGCGGCCCGGCTCTCCTCGGTGCTGGAGGTCATCTACCTGATCTTCAACGAGGGGTACTCGGCCACCTCGGGTGACGACTGGCTGCGCCCCGCCCTGTGCGAAGACGCGCTGCGGCTCGGCCGGGTACTCGCCGAGCTCGTGCCGCGCGAGCCAGAGGTGCACGGGCTCGTGGCGCTGATGGAGATCCAGGCGTCCCGGTCGCGGGCCCGGATCGGGCCCGGAGGCCAGCCGGTGCCGCTGCTGGAGCAGAGCCGGGCCCGCTGGGACCAGCTGCTGATCCGCCGCGGGCTCGCCGCCCTCGCGCGGGCCGAGGCGCTCGGGGCGGCCCTCGGGCCGTACGCCCTCCAGGCGGCCATCGCGGCGTGCCATGTGCGGGCGCGCACCGCGGAGGAGACCGACTGGCGCCGGATCGCCGCCCTCTACGGGCTGCTGGGCGAGGTGACGCCGTCGCCGATCGTGGAACTCAACCGGGCCGTCGCCGTGGCGATGGCGTACGGGCCCGCGGCCGGCCTGGCGCTGGTCGACGAGATCGCCGACGCGCCGGCGCTCGCCGGCTACCACCACCTGCCGAGCGTGCGCGGCGACCTGCTCGCCAAGCTCGGCCGGCACGACGAGGCGCGGGTGGAGTTCGAGCGGGCCGCCGCCCTGACCAGGAACTCCCGGGAGCGCGACCTGCTCCTCCGCCGCGCGGCGAAGGCAGGCGTGTAGTGCGGTTCGTGGTTGTCGGCGCCGGCGCGGTCGGCGGCGTGGTCGCCGGCCGCCTGGCAGGCGCCGGCTTCGACGTGGTGCTGTTCGCCAGGGGAGCGAACCTGGAGGCCATCCGCAACGACGGCCTCCGCGTGCGGTCGCCCGGGAGTTCCGACGTGTACCGCCTGCCGGTCGCCGCCACCCCTGGCGAGGTCGACTGGCGCCCCGGCGACGTCGTGCTGCTCGCCGTGAAGAGCATGGACACGGGCGGCGTGCTGAGCGCGATCGCCGCGCACGCGGACCCCGGCACGCCGGTCGCCTGCGTCCAGAACGGCGTCGCCAACGAGCACACGGCGCTGCGCATGTTCCGCAACGTGTACGGGGTGTGCGTGATGCTGCCCGCCACGCACCTCGTGCCCGGCGTCGTGGTCGCCAACTGCGCGCCGACGCCCGGCATCCTCGACATCGGCCGGTACCCGGGTGCTGTGGACGCGACAGCCACGGAGTTGGCGGCCGCGTTCCGGGCCGCCGGGTTCCACTCCGAGCCGCGGCCAGACATCATGCGCTGGAAATACCGCAAGCTGCTCGCTAACACCGCCAACGCCGTCGAGGCGGTGTGTGGCCGGGTGGAGGGCCTCGACGAGATCGCACGGCTGGTCCGCGACGAGGGCTCGTCGGTGTTGACGGCCGCGGGCATCCCGTTCGCCTCCGAGGAGGAGGACCGCGAGCGGCGCGGCGACATCCTGCGGATGCGGCCGGTCGAGGGCGAGCAGCGGCAGGGCGGCTCGTCGTGGCAGAGCCTGGCCCGTGGCACCGGCTCGGTCGAGGCCGATTACCTCAACGGCGAGATCGTGCTGATCGCGCGGGCGCATGGGATGCCGGCGCCCGCCAACGAGCTGGCGCAGCGGCTGGCCAACCAGTTCGCGCGGGAACGCCGGGCACCCGGCTCGCTAACCGTCGACGAGTTCCGTGCGCTCATGCTGCCCTCAGAAACTCCTCCCACGTCCGATGCCCCAGCGTCGCGCCGTGCAGGGTGAGGTTGGCGCCGGCACGGTACGCGCGGCCGACCTTGCCCGGCACCCGCACAGGTAGCATCGGGCGGCGCTTGCGCTGCTTGTCGAGGTAGCTCTTGATCAGGTCGCCGATCGGATAAACCGCCGGGCCCGCCATGTCGGGTACCAGCCCAGCCGGCTCGCTGAGCGCCAACTCCACCAGCCGGGCGGCGACGTCGCCGGCGTCCACCGGCTGGAACCGCAGCCCGCCGGGCACCGGTACGACCGGCAACCTGGCCATCGTCCGGACCGTCTTGTAGACGAGGTCGTGAAACTGGGCCGCGCGCAGCGTCGTCCAGGGCAAGCCCGACTCGGCGACCGCCCGCTCGGCGGCCAGCTTCATCCGCATCCAGCCCAGCGGCACCCGATCCGCCCCGATCACCGAGATGTACACCACATGCCGCACCCCGGCACGGGCCGCCGCCTCGACCAGGTTGCGGGTCGCGACGTCGTCGCCCTTCTGACCACCCGCGAGGTGCATGATCGTGTCGATACCGGCGACCGCCGCGTCCAACCCCTCGCCGGTGAGCAGATCGCCTGTCACACACCTGCTGTTCGCGGTGCGGCGGCTCAGGATGCGCACGTCGGCGTCGAGAAGCGGGACGACGTGGCTGCCCAGCAGGCCCGTACCGCCGGTGACCAGGATGGATGATGTCATGATTCGCTCCCTGGTAGGTGTTGTCTCTGATCCGGGGACACCCGGTGCGGAAGGAATGTGACGGGGCTTTGGACTTCGAGAGGCACAGGTCACATCTGCGGGCGGTGGCCTACCGGATGCTCGGCTCCCTCGCCGAGGCCGACGACGCCGTGCAGGAGGCGTGGCTGCGGGCCAGTCGGGCCGATACGAGCGACGTCGAGAACCTTCGCGCCTGGCTGACCACGGTGGTCTCCCGGATCTGCCTGAACATGCTCCGTTCCCGCCGCTCCCACCTTGAAGAGCCGCTCGACGTGCGGGTGCCTGATCCGATCGTCAGCCCGGAGTCCGGAGTGGACCCGGAGCACGAGGCGGTGCTGTCCGACGCCGTCGGTCTGGCGCTGCTCGTCGTGCTCGAGACGCTGAGCCCCGCCGAGCGAGTCGCGTTCGTGCTGCACGACATGTTCGCGCTGCCGTTCGAGGAGATCGCGCCGGTGGTCGACCGGTCACCCGCCGCGACGCGCCAACTCGCCAGTCGCGCTCGCCGCCGGGTACAGGGTCAGGCGCCGACGCCCGACCCCGACGTGCGGCGGCAGCGTGCGGTCGTCGACGCGTTCTTCGCCGCCTCGCGCGACGGCGACCTGGACGCGCTCGTCGCGGTGCTCGACCCCGACGTGGTGCTGCGCTCCGATGGCGGTGTCGCGCGCCCGCGCCTCAACCTTGTGCTGCGCGGCGCGCAGGCGGTGTCCCGGCAGGCGTTCACGTCGCGTGCGCTGTCGCCGTTCGTGCATCGTGCGCTCGTCAATGGGGTGGCCGGCGTGGTGGTGGCCCCGCAGGGCAAGCCGCAGTTCGTGATGGCCTTCACCGTGGTGGGCGACCGGATCGTCGCAATCGACGTACTCGCCGACCCAGACCGCCTCAACCAGCTCACCATCCCCCTCACCTAGCCCCCGCGTCCCGCGTCCCCCGCCCTCCCCGCGGTCCCCGGCCCCCACTCTCGCCGATCAAGGGCAAACGCACGTGGTTCGATCTCTTTTCCGTGCGCGTTTGCCCTTGACGCTTGCGATTGCCCTGGATGGGCGCCCGCCCGGGCGGGTGGTGGCAGACCGCTCACCGGCGGCGCATCGCCCAGAGCGCCCCTGCCACGACGACGGTCGTCGTGAGCAGGCAGCAAAGTACGGCAAGGTGCCAAGGTTTCAGTGCGCCCATGCCTCGCCACCGTAGTGGTGCCCGCAAGTGCGTCGCTTCCCAACTCCGCGCCAACGGCGTCCGGA
The DNA here is from genome assembly GCF_026130045.1 of Micromonospora sp. CPCC 205371. GTDB lineage: Bacteria > Actinomycetota > Actinomycetes > Mycobacteriales > Micromonosporaceae > Phytohabitans. The sequence goes on along the minus strand of NZ_JAIBNX010000184.1, from coordinate 4,916 downwards.
CCGCCCGGGCTCGCGGTGATCACGACTTGCGCCCCTTCGCGGCGCGAGCGGCCTTGACCCTGGGGTTTGGAGGTGCGCCCGGCAGGATTCGAACCTGCGACCAACTGCTTAGAAGGCAGCTGCTCTATCCGCTGAGCTACGAGCGCCCGGTCTGGCCAGCACATACTAGGTTTTCACTGGCACACCTGACGAGCACCAGGTTTCCGGTCCTAGCGGTGTCGCCCGAGATGCCTCTTTAGACCAGATCTGTCGGGCTGGTTGGGGCCACCCTTGGCGCCTCCATGTACGCCGAGACCCAGCGGTTCATCTCGTCGAAGACCTGTGCACGCACCGCCGCGCCGGAGAGCGTGAGGTCGTGCTTCCCGCCGTCGAACCGGACAACCGTGACGTGCCGCCCCAAACGCGGCGCCCAACGGACCATGTGCTCGACGTCGAGGACCGCGTCTGCCAGGGCCGCCGCGTCGTGCCAGCGGGTGCTGCGGAAGCTGCGCTCCGAGCAGGCCAGCAGCACCGGCACCGGGATCCTGAGCCCGGCCCGCAGCCGCTGCTGCGCCTGCCGGATGGCGTGCAGCCAGCCGGCCCGCACGGGAAAGCCGCCGATGGGCTTCCAGGCCAGGTTGTAGGTCCACTCGCCATGGTGATCAGCGTGCAGGCTCTGGCCGTACACGGGGGAGACGCCGAGGGGGATGATCCGGTACGGCGCGCCGCGGCCGACCCGCGCCACCGCCGCCGCCACCGGCCGCCGCACGAACCAGGGGGCGTTGAAGTCGAAGAACGGGCTGTTGAGGATCAGCCCGTCGACCACGCCGGCGTCCCGGCGGTCGTGCGCCCAGAGCGAGGTGAGCAGGCCGCCGGTCGAGTGGGCGTTGACCAGCATCGTGTGGTGGCCATGCTCCTCGCGGATGATGCGGGTCGCCTCGTCGAGCTCGGGGTAGTAGTCGGTGAGGCTGTGACAGAAGTTCGCGGTCTGGTGCGGTAGCAGGCTGCGGCCGTGCTTACGCAGGTCGAGCGCGTAGAAGTCCCAGCCCCGATCGACGTAGAAGTCGGCGAGGTGGGTCTGGAAGAAGTAGTCGACGAAGCCGTGCACATAGAGCACCGCCCGACCGTTGGACTCCGGCGCGCGGCGGCTCACGAGGGTGGCCACCACGACGCCTTCGTCGTCGTCGGTCAGCTCGATCGTGTGGCGTTCGTAAGGCGCCCCGAGCAGGTCCGGTTCCACATCCGCGACGGTACTACTTCCTGGTAACAAGTTCACCGCTAGCAGATGCGAGCTTGATCAGGGCTTTTTCCACAGGAGGGCCGGCTGTCCACAGTCGCGCGATCGCCGGTGGTGTGGCGCCGGACCGTCCGCCAGGCTGGGATGATGTTCGATACTTACGTCACCCTTATCGGTAATGTGATGACAGCTCCCGAATGGCGGCGTACGACCCAGACCAACTCGCTCGTGGCCAACTTCAAGGTCGCCTCCACCGCGCGCCGGCTCAACCGCGAGAGCGGGCAGTGGGTCGACGGCAACAGTCTGCGTCTGCGAGTGAACTGCTGGCGCAAGCTCGCCGAGGGCGTCGCCGCGTCCATCATGGTCGGTGACCCTGTCATCGTCGTGGGCCGGCTCTACACGCGGGACTGGATCGACGGCGAGGGCAACAACCGCACGCTGTACGAGATGGAGGCCGTCGCCGTCGGCCACGACCTGGCGCGCGGCCGGGGCCGCTTCGCCCGCAACCGGCCGACGCTGGCCACGAGCTCGCTCGAAGACCCAGAAGCAGAGAGCCGGGTCCGCGGTGAGGCGACTGAGGATGTACCGGAGGAGGAGACGCCGAGTCGCTTTGGCGACCACCCATTCGACGACCTCAACGATCCCGACTTCCAGCACGCGCCTATCTCGCCCGCGCCAGCGTACGACGCGTTGGCCGCCATCCGGGGTGCTGGCTTCGGGCCCAGCATCGACGGAGACGATGACGACCTCGCGCCAGTGTCCGATGACGAGCCCGACGACCCGTCCACCGACACGGAGCGCGACGAGGAGTCCGTCAGCGGCCTGCCCGAGAAGGAGGCGGCCACGGTTGGGGTCGACGAGTCAGACGGGGAATCCGGGCGACGTCGACGCGGTCGCGGCAGAGAGGCCGTGCCCGCCTAGGACCGGCGGGGTGGCCGGATCCCCCCGTACCCGCCGGCCACCCCGCCCTACCCGGCTAGGCTGCCGCCGGGGGTGATCGACGTGGGGATCGTCGGCGTCGGCGGCGCGCTCGGCGAGGTGCCCGCATGAGCGCGGCAAACGCGGTCGGGCTGCTCGCTGGGTTCGCTCTCGACGCGGTGCTCGGTGACCCTCGGCGGTTTCACCCGGTTGCCGGCTTCGGCCAGGCCGCCACCGCCCTTGAGCGCCGGCTCTACCGGCCAGACCGCCTGGCTGGCACGGCCTATGCGGCCGTCGCGGTCGGCGTGCCCATGGCGGCGGCGGTCGCGGCGACGGTGCTGACCCGGCGGCGGCCGGTGGCGCGGGCGGCCCTCGTGGCGGCCAGCACCTGGGCGGTCCTTGGCGCTCGCACGCTGCGGCGGGAAGCCGGTGTCATGGCGGACGCCCTCGAACGCGGTGACCTGCCGGCTGCCCGGGAGCGCCTCGGGCACCTGTGTGGGCGCGACCCGTCGCGGCTCGACGAGCCGGAGCTTGCCCGTGCCACGGTGGAGTCGGTCGCGGAAAATACCTCCGACGCGGTGGTGGCGCCGCTGTTCTGGGGCGCGGTCGCGGGCCTGCCAGGACTAGTCGGATACCGGGCGGCCAACACGCTCGACGCGATGGTGGGGCACCGATCGGCGCGGTACGCGCGATTCGGCACGGCGGCGGCGCGGTTGGACGACGGGCTCAACCTGGTGCCCTCGCGGCTCACCGCTCTGCTCACCATCGCCGGGGCGCCGGTCGTCGACGGCGACCGAGACCGCGCCTGGCGGATCTGGCGGCGTGACCGTGCGGACCACCCGAGTCCCAACGCGGGGCAGTGCGAATCCGCGATGGCGGGGGCGCTCGGCGTACGGCTCGGCGGGCGAAACGTCTACTTTGGGCGGTCCGAGACCCGGCCGTTCCTCGGCGACGGTCCTCGGCCGGTGGCGCTTCACATCCGGCGCGCGGGCCGCCTGTCCGGGGCGGGGGGTGTAGCGGCGACAGCGCTGCCCCCCCCCACCGCGCTAGCCGCCGGCACGGCGTGGGCGCACCGGCCCAGGGCAGGCGCACAGCGCAACCAGGCGGCGGAGGCGGGGCGGCGGCGATGACACGAGGCCTGCTCGTCGCCGGCACGACCTCGGACGCGGGCAAAAGCGTGCTCACCGCGGGCATCTGCCGTTGGCTGCACCGCAACGGAGTGAAGGTCGCGCCGTTCAAGGCGCAGAACATGTCCAACAACTCGGCGGTCGTGGTCGACGCGCGCGGGCGGGGCGGCGAGATCGGCCGTGCGCAGGCGATGCAGGCGGCGGCGAGCGGCGTGGCGCCGGACGTGCGGTTCAATCCGGTGCTGCTCAAGCCGGGCAGTGACCGGTCGAGTCAGGTGGTGCTGCTCGGCGAGGCCGTCGACACGGTGACGGCGGCCAACTTTCACACGCTGCGGCCGCGCCTGGCCGAGGCGGTGTTCGACACGTTCGCTGACCTGCGGGCCGAGTACGACGTGGTGGTCTGCGAAGGCGCGGGCAGCCCGGCCGAGATCAACCTGCGCCGGGGCGACTTCGTCAACATGGGGCTCGCCCGGCACGCCGGGCTGCCGGTGGTCGTCGTCGGCGATATCGACCGGGGCGGGGTATTCGCCGCGCTCTTCGGCACGGTGGCGCTGCTGTCGCCGAGGGATCAGGCGCTGGTCAGCGGCTTCGTTGTGAACAAGTTCCGCGGCGACGTCGGCCTCCTCCAGCCAGGCCTCGACATGATCACTTCGGTGACGGGGCGGCCGGTGTACGGCGTACTGCCGTGGCACGTCGACCTGTGGCTCGACGCGGAAGACTCGCTCGCGTACGGGCGGGTGCTCGGCCGGCCGGCGGCGCCGCGTGGAGACGAATGGCTGCGGGTCGCGGTGGTGCGGCTGCCACGCGTCTCCAACGCCACCGACGCCGAGGCGCTCGCCGCCGAGCCGGGAGTTCGGGCACGGCTCACCGTCGAGCCGGCCGAGCTGGCCGACGCCGATCTTGTGGTGCTGCCCGGCTCGAAGTCGACCGTGTCCGACCTCGCGTGGCTCCACGAGACGGGTCTCGCGGACGCGGTGACCGCGCACGCCAAGGCGGGCCGGCCGGTGCTGGGCATCTGCGGCGGGTTCCAGATGCTCGGCCGGGCGATCCACGACGACGTGGAGAGCCGGCGCGGCACCGTGCCGGGGCTTGGGTTGCTGCCGGTCGAGGTGACGTTCGGAGAGCGTAAGACGCTCGCCCAGTCGGCGGGTACGGCGTTCGGGGCGGTGCCGGTGCGTGGGTACGAGATCCACCACGGGTACGTGTCGTGGGCAGATCCTGAGCTGGCGCCTTTGATCCGGTACGCCGACGGGCGTGGGGAAGGGGCGGCCGCCGGAGCCGTCTTTGGCACGCACTGGCACGGGGCGTTCGAGTCCGATGAGTTCCGGCGGCGATTTCTCGTCGAGGTGGCGCGGCTGTCGGGGCGGCGAGGGTTTCGCGTGGCCGGCGACACCAGCTTCGCGGCGGCGCGGGAGCGCACGCTGGATCTGCTCGGCGACATGGTGGAGGAGCACCTGGACACGACGGCGCTCTGGCGTCTCGTCGAGGAGGGCGCTCCGGCGGGCCTTCCGGTGCTGCCACCGGGCGCGCCCACCGACCCCTCCCGCGGGATGGCCTGACCGCGCGCCACCGCGGCCTGGACGCCGGGCCGGGACGTCCGGGCCGCGACGGCGGTCAAGGGGATCTTCCTCGATCAAAGGCGGATGCAACCGGAG
>NZ_JAIBNX010000183.1 GCF_026130045.1 Micromonospora sp. CPCC 205371 | reverse complement strand
GCAGCGCCTGCGCGATGCGCGCGCCGGCCGCACGACGGTGCTCATCTCGACGTCGCCGCTGCTGCTCGGCGGCGCCGACCTCGTGGCCCACGTGCGTGAAGGGCGTGTGGTGGCGACGGGCCGCCACGTCGGCGTGCCCCCCAGCCCCCCCACCCGCGGGCGGCGGGCCGCGGGGCCGCCCGACATAGCCGACGACGCCGAACGGGGGGGGGTCCGGCGGTGAGGCGGCTCCCGGTGGCCGACCGGGCCGCCGTACGCCGCGCCACGCTCGACCTGATCGCCCGCGACCGGCGCGCCGCGGCGGTCGTGCTGGCTCTGCACAGCGCCGCGGCGGTCGCCGGGCTCGCCACGCCTTGGCTGCTTGGTCGCATCGTCGACGAGGTCGCCGGCGGCGCTGGCATCGGCACCGTCGACCGACTGGCAATGGCCATCGGCGGATGCGTGCTGGCGCAGGCGCTGCTGACCCGGTACGCGAACTACGCCGGCCACCGGTTCGGTGAGCGGGCCGTCGCGCGGCTGCGCGAGCGGTTCGTCCGGCAGACGCTCCAGCTGCCCGTGTCGGTCGTCGAGCACGCCGGCACCGGCGACCTGGCCACCCGCAGCTCGGTCGACGTGTCCACCGTCGGCACCACGGTTCGCGACGTGCTGCCGGTGATCGTGCTGTCGCTTGCCGAGATGGCTCTGCTGCTCGGCGCGGTCTTCCTGCTGCATCCCTCGCTGGGCCTGGTCGCGCTGGTCGGCCTCCCGTCGATCTACGCGGGCACCCGGTGGTACCTGCGCCGGGCCAGTGCCGCGTACCTCGCCGAGGGCGCCGCCACCGCCGAGCTCACCGACGCGCTCACCACCACCGCCGAGGGCGCGCGCACCGTCGAGGCGCTCGGCCTCGCGGACGAGCGCATCCGGTACGGCACCGAGCGCATCGGCCAGATGTGGGCGACCCGGCGGGCCACCCTCGCGCTGCGGTCGGTGTTCTTTCCAGTGGCCGAGGGCAGCTACGCGCTGCCCATCGCCGCCGTCCTGCTGTTCGGCGGGTTCTTCCTAGGCGAAGGCTGGTTCACGCTCGGCGAGGTGGTCGCCGCCGCGCTCTACCTGCAACGGGCGGTCGGGCCACTCGACCAGCTGTTGCAGTGGATCGAGCAGGCGCAGCGCGGCATGGCGTCGTTCGCCCGCGTGCTCGGCGTCGGCCTGGTGCCGCCCGAGCCGCGCGGCGCGTCATCCGTGCCCCGGGACGAGCGGCTCGTCGTGCGTGGTGCCCGGTTCGCGTACCCCGACGGGCACGACGTGCTGCACGGCATCGACCTGGAGGTGCGGCCGGGCGAGCGGCTGGCGATCGTCGGCCCGTCGGGCGCCGGCAAGTCGACGCTCGCCCGGTTGCTCGCCGGCATCGACGCGCCGCGCGAAGGCACGGTCAGCGTGGGCGGCTGCCCGGTCACCGATCTCGACCCGGCCGAGCGCCGCCGCCGGATCGCGCTCGTCACCCAGGAACACCACGTCTTCATGGGCTCGGTCCGCGACAACCTGGCGTTCGCCGCGCCCGGCGCCTCCGACGAGCAGATGCGCGCCGCCCTGGCCGCGGTGGGCGCGGACTGGTACACGGACCTGCCGGAAGGGCTCGACACGCAGCTCGGCGACGGCGCTCTGGACGTCAGCGCGGCGGACGCGCAGCAGCTCGCTCTGGCGCGACTCGTCCTGGCCGACCCGCACACGCTCATCCTCGACGAGGCCACCGCCGCACTCGACCCGACCACCGCACGGCGCACCGAACGGGCGCTCGGCGCCGTCCTGGCCGGGCGCACCGTCATCGCGATCGCCCACCGGCTCAACACCGCGCACGACGCCGACCGGGTCGCGGTGCTCGAAGACGGCCGGATCACCGAGCTGGGCAGCCACCACGAGCTGGTCGCCGCCGGCGGCACCTACGCCGCCCTCTGGCGCTCCTGGCACGGTTAGCCGGGAGCTCAGCGCAGCGGGTGGGAGTCCTGGTCGTCCTTGACCGCGAAGCGCGGGCCGGTGGCGAGCATCCGCGGCGCCCGGGCCTCCTGATGGGACACCGCGATGCCGGGCCGGCCCGACTCCACCACGAACTCCGCCGCCGACCGCACGGTGGCCGACTGCGCCCAGACCGTGTCGACCAGCCGCAGCGAGCTGACCAGGCGATCAGGGGACAGGTCGCAGACCATGTACCCGCGCTGGTTGTCGATGTACTTCCAGTGTGGACTCTCGGCCATGATGGGGTCGTACGCGGCGTGGAACGACGCGGTGTTCGGGTTGCCGCCCGAGGTGATCGACGTACCGGTGATCTCGGCGGCCACCACCGGCGAGGCGGGGTCGTTGAAGTCCGGCTTGAGGTCGCACACCCAGGTGCAGTGCCGGTCGCCGGTGAGCACGACCGTGTTGGAGACCTGCCCGGAGCCGAAGAACTGGAGCAGCCGCTTGCGCTGGGCCCGGTACCCGTCCCAGTTGTCGAAGTCGTAGACCTGCTCGGGGCCGGCCTTGCGGTCGTTCGTCGCCCACATCACCTGGTTGGCGAGCAGGTTCCACGCGGTACCCGACGCGCGCATCCCGTCGACCAGCCAGCGCTCCTGGTCGGCGCCGGTCATGGTGAGCGCCGCACTCTCCGCGGCGGCGAGCGTCGTGGGCTGGTCGCTGCGGTACTGGCGGGTGTCGAGCACGTGCAGGGTTGCCAGCGAGCCGAAGCGCAGCCGCCGGTGCAGGCGCATGTCGAGCCCGCTGGGCACCGACGCGCGGCGCAGCGGCATGTGTTCGTAGTACGCCTGGAAAGCCGCCCGGCGCCGCGACCGGAACGCGGCGGGTGACTGGAGCGCCGGGTCCTGCGGGATCTCGTCGGCCCAGTTGTTGTCGAGCTCGTGGTCGTCGAATGTGACGATCCACGGGAACGTCGCGTGCGCCCGCTGGAGGTCCGGGTCGCTGCGGTACTGGGCGTGCCGGTTGCGGTACTCGCGCAGCGAGTACGGCTCGCCGGTGCCCTCGTGCACGCGGGCGGCCGCCGTGTTGGGCGCGCCCTCGTAGATGTAGTCGCCGAGGAACGCGACGAACGCGATGTCCTCCTGGACTAGGTGCTGGTACGCGGTGTAGTAGCCAGACTCGTAGTCCTGGCAGCTCGCGAACGCGAACCGCAGCCGGCGCAGGTCGGCGGTCGCCTCGGGGGCGGTGCGGGTGCGGCCGGTCGGCGACAGCTCCTGGCCGGCGCGGAAGCGGTAGAAGTACTCGGTGTCCGGCCGCAGCCCGGCGACCTCGACGTGCACGGCGTGGCCGTGCAGCGGGTGGGCCGTGACGGACGCGACCCGCCGGCCGCGCGTGAACCGCTCGTCCTCGGCGATCTCCCATTCGACCTGTACGCCGCGGTTGGGCATGCCGCCGCCCGAGAGCGGGCGCGGCGCGAGCCGGGTCCAGAGCACGATGCCGTCCGGTGTCGGGTCGCCGGAGGCGACGCCGAGGGTGAAGAGTCCGCGTGGCAGGGTCTTGCCCGCTGGCGAGGGCACGGGGGACGCCGCGCCGTCCGGGGTCAGCAGCATGGGGCCGGCGGCCAGACCGGCGGTGGCGGCGCCGACGAAGCGGCGGCGGCTGATCGGGTACGACTGAGCCATGGCAGCGACCATCGTCCCTTGTGGTAAAGGTGCCTTGACGTGGAAATAGATAGGTTCGTAAACGTCATGGGACAATGAAGGGGGCCGCCCGTGGGCGGCCCCCCATGTTTTGGTCGAGCGGTTACGGCGCCGCCGCGGGCGGGACGACCCGGACGGTCGCCCACTGGTTGCGGTGCCCCTCTTCCAGCAGGACGAACTTGACGCCGAAGTTCACGCCGGCGTCACCGGGGTTGCCGGTGCCGGTGAGCACGCCGCCGCCCAGGTCGATGCCGTAGGCCTCGGTGGCCGGGTTGCCGTCCTGATCCACGATGCGCACCGTGTACGGCGCGTTGCCCACCGAGGGCAGCACGACCGACGCGTCGGAGTCGCGGAAGAACAGCGGGTTGGCCGGGTTGAGGTCCGGCCGGTACTCGACACCCGGGTACCAGCCCTTGGCGTCCGTGAACGACAGCTTGCCGGGCTTCGCCGCGAACTTCGAGCAGTACGCGCTGAACGGCTCGTTCGGTGCCTCGAAGCACTCGGTGAACGGGTACGTCGAGCGGAAGCCGAACGCCGCGTTCGACGACTGTGGACGCGAGGGCAGGTTGTTGAGAGCCGACGGGTCCTTGTCGGCCGCTACGCCCTTGCGGCGGAGCGGGTCGAAGTGCGAGTCGACGATCAGCAGGCCGCCCTTCGAGCCGATGCTCGGCGGGTCGAACAGGTTGTTGAGGACGTGGTTGTTGTTGCCGTAGCTGGTGTCGCGGTACCACACCAGCATGCCGGGTGCGTTGTACGGCACCCGGTTGACCTTCCACGCGCCGTCCCGCAGGTAGTTCGTCGAGTACGCGTACTTGAGGCCCTCGTCGAAGCCGTCGTGGTTACGCCACTCGGCGAGGTAGTAGTGCGCGAACGAGAACGAACCGGGGGAGATGGCCCAGCCCGTGCCGGTCGTGTTGGTGAAGGTCGTGACGGTCGGGGTCCAGCCGTTGGCGCCGCCCTCCACGTCGTCGGACCACGCGGTGGCACCGTCGGAGGTGACCGAGAAGTCGTCGGCGAACCAGCCCATGGGCTCGAACGCGGCGTCCGTCGCGTATCGCAGCCGGAGCTGGATGCTCTGGCCCGCGAACGGCGTCAGGCTGACGTAGTCGTGCCGCCACTGGCCGCCGGTGTCGCCGGTGTCGCCGGTGAGACCGTACTTCTTGTTGCCGTAGTCGCGCATCCGGTTGTTGGGGTCGGCGTATCCGTCGTCGGTGGACACCAGGTTGCCGGCCGCGTCGAAGATCTTCTGCTCGGCCCACGTGGCGCCACCGTCGGTGGACACCTCGACGAAGCCGAAGTCCCAGTCTTCCTCGATCACGTAGTTGTCCCACATCCAGAACCGCACGTCGCCGCCGGCCGGTACGTCGATCGACCGGGTGAGCCGCACGTCGGCCCACGACTGGTCGTTGTTCGACCACCACTGGTTGGCGCCGCTGTGCGGTGTCGACAGCGTGACCTGCTTGGGTGGCAGGTTGACACGGATGCCGTCTTCGGTGCCGACCGGGGTGCGGGAGTTCTGCCCGAGCTTGACCCTCTGCGCGGCGTCACCCGGGTTGAGGATCAGTGGGTCGGCCCAGCCGAGCACGAACTTGTCCCACAGGCCCATGTGCGTCGGCATGCTCTGGAAGATCGGGCCGGTGTGCGAGCCGGACGACATGAGGTCCCAGAAGTCGACGTCCGAGTCGCCGCCGGAGCCGGTGTCGTACAGGTCCGGCAGGCCGAGGTCGTGCCCGTACTCGTGGGCGAAGACGCCGACGCCGGAGTCTTCCGGCTGGACGATGTAGTTGCTGATCGCGATGTCGGTGCCCGGGATGGTGTGACCCGGAACGATCGCGGAGGAGTGCGCCCAGATCGCGTACGGCCCCTGTGCGCCGCCGCCACCGGACTTGTCCTCACCGGCGTGTACGAGCACGAGGTGGTCGATCACGCCGTCGGGTTCGAGCACGTTGCCGTCACCGTCGGCGTCCGCGACGTCTTCGACGTCGTAGTCGGCCCACGGGAAGCTCGGGTTCTGCGCCGCCAGGACGTCGACCGCGTCGGCACCGAGCGCAGACGGGCCCGCCGGGTTGTCGGGGTGGCCGTTCATGTCCTGGCTCGGGCCGGCCTCCCAGACGCCGTCGACCAGCGTGCAGGTGTCGGCGCCGTACCACGCCTCGGAGTGCGGCACGGTGATCCACGGGGTGGCCTCGCCGTCGACCGTGTAGGCGCCCTTGGACATCTCGGTGTACATGTTGGCCATCGTCAGGCCGCGCAGGCTGATGCCCTTCTTGCCGTCCGGGCCGGTCAGGTCGGGCCGCACCCGCTCGGTGACGCCCTCCTTGCTGTACAGCAGCTTGTTGAAGAACTCGGACGAGAAGTCCGGCACCCACATGGAGTTGTTGTCGGGGTGCGACGCCTCGGCCGGGTTGGGGATGTTGTTGTGCAGCGGACCGTTCTGCACGTTGCCCGGCACGCAGGACCGCTCGTTCTGCGGCGTGGTGGCGTCGTCGAACGTCGCCTGCGGCACCATGACGCCGCTGAAGTCGTCGTTGGCGCTGGGGTTGAACTCCACCAGGATCGTCAGCAGCTTGGCGACCTGCGTCTGGTCGGCCTGCTTGTATCGGATGTGCCGCGGGTTCTTGCCCGTGCGCACCGCCTCGGCCTCGGTCCTGGCCAGCCCGCGGGCGGCCACCGGGTTGCCTTCGGCGAACTTGCGGCCGTACTCGCTGACCGGGTCGGGGCTCTCCTGCTTCAGCTTGCCCTTCGCGCCCTCGGCGACCACCTCGCGGCCGTCGGTGGCGCGCTCGACCTTCGGTTCGACATAGTTGATGTAGTAGTCCCGTTCCGTCGGAACGAACCGGGCGGGCTTGCCGGCCGCCGGCCCCGCGCTGGCGACAGACAAGCCCGCCGACGCGATGACCAGGACGGGTACCGACACCAGCGCCCGTATCTTCTTGCCCCGCACTTTCTCCCCCTTCTCGCGCGTCCCTGAGCGAGTCAAAGCGCCCGAAACCCGGGTGGGGATGTTCGGGCAACGTGAGGAGGCTATGCGACCGCTGTGCCATGGACAACCGTCAGTGAGCAGCCAGTTCCGGACAGAGGAGCATCCATATCGGATACTCCCGACATGCCCGCAGGCTTCAGGTGGGCGGCGGCGCGGAAACGGCCATTCCTGGCATGATCGGCTCGGCCGGCGCGGCGCCCAGCCGCTCCTCCTGACCCCGACTCACGTCCCGGATCAGCATGATCAAGAGAAGGCCCGCCGCCGCGAACAACACCGCGATGGGCAGGATCAGCACGAACCGCCCCTCGTGGTACGCGACGTAGTCGGCGAAGTCGGACGCGTTCTCCGCCGGAGCCGGCAGTGCCTCATACCTGCGGTCGTCGACCGAGCTCACGATCCGCTCTAAGGCGGTCGCGGCCACCCAGCTCAGCCACCATCCCCACAGCGTGGCCGTGAGCCAGGCGGAGCCGGGCAGGCTGCCGCGCGCCACAGCCGAGGTCACCCGGAACGGAATCACGAAGTTGGCGAACGGGATGAACCATCCGCCGATCGCCCAGCCCGGCCCCATGGCGCCTTCGGCCGTGCCCAGCTTGTCGAGGTTCCGGCGGGCCCGGTAAAGCCATACGACGACCAGCGTCGCCGCGACGAGCAGCAGGAAGAACGCGACCAGCGACACCAGGATGTCGCCGGCGGCCGCGGTGTCCAGCAGCCCGGCGTCCTCGGTCGCGGCGGCCTCCCGTGCGATCGCCGCGCTGGCGAGTGGCCACAGCCCTTCCAAGACAGCGGCGGCGGTGGCGGCGCCGACCGCGATCATCGCGGCCAGGCCGACGCCGCGTAGCGCGTACCCCGGCATGAGCGACCGCGGCGCCGGCCGCAGGCAGCGTGAGCATTTGCGCGCGCGGGGGCGCAGTTCAGTTCCACAGGTCTGACACAGCACGGCGCGTGACATTACTGGACGGCGGCGGAGGGTGGGGGGCGAGAGATTCATAAGTGATTCACAGGCTGCCCGGTTATGTTGAGGCATGGGCCAACCCGACGCGGGCGACCCCCCGATCCGGAAACCCGCGCGCTCGCGCCGCCTGTTGATCATCGGCGTGGCGCTCGCCGTGCTTGCGCTGGTCGCGGTCGCGTCGTTCCGCTGGGGCGCCGCCGACCAACCCGTGGCCACCCCGACGCCGACGCCGGAGCCGACCGCGGTCGAGGAGCTCACCGCGAAAGAGGTCTACGACACCGTGGCGCCCTCGGTGGTGATCGTCGAGGCGCTCGACAGGGGCGGCAAGACCACCGCCACCGGCACGGGCGTGATCGCCAGCGCACAGGGCGTGATCCTTACCGCGCTGCCCTTGGGGAGGGCGGCGGGCGGGGCGCGGGTGGCGTCCGCCGGGGCTCCCCACTCCCCCCCCGCGGTCCCCGCGGCGGAGGAGGAGATCGACATCGCGATGCTCGCCGCCGCGACGCTGCCCCAGATCGTGGTCCCAGCCGTACTGGGTGGCGGCCTCTCCGTCGGCGACGGCGTCGTCGCGGTCGGCAACCAGCTCGGCATGGTCCGCAGCGCGACCACCGGCGTGGTCTCCGGCCTCGACCGGTCCGCGACCGGCACCGGCGGGCTGCGGCTGGCGGGCCTGATCCAGTTTGACGCGGCAGTCAACCCCGGCAGCTCCGGCGGGCCGCTGGTCAACCTCCGGGGTGGGGGGGGGGGGACGGGGGTGGCGCGGGCCCCCCCGCCCTCCGCCGGCCCCTCCCTCGGCACCGCCCGCGCCGTGCCCCGCGGCGCGGCGCCCGCCGCGGGTGGCGGCGACGGACCCCAGCAGTAACGGACCAACAGCAGAAGGAAGCACGCATGGACGCACCGGTGGAGCAGATCCTGTACGAGGTCAAGAAGACCATCGTGGGGCAGGACGCGCTTCTCGAACGGCTCCTCATCGGGCTGCTGGCACGCGGTCACATCCTCGTCGAGGGCGTGCCGGGCCTCGCCAAGACGCTTGCGGTCAAGGCGCTCGCGGGGGCGATCGGCGGGCAGTTCCACCGCGTGCAGTTCACGCCGGACCTCGTGCCCGCCGACATCGTCGGCACCCGGGTGTACCACCAGCGCACCGGGGAGTTCGAGGTGTCGCTGGGGCCGGTGTTCACCAACCTGCTGCTCGCCGACGAGATCAACCGGGCGCCCGCGAAAGTGCAGAGCGCGCTCCTGGAGGTCATGCAGGAGCAGCAGGTCACCATCGGCCGCGAGACGCACCAGGTGCCGCGGCCGTTCCTCGTCATGGCCACGCAGAACCCGATCGAGTCCGAGGGCACCTACCCGCTGCCCGAGGCGCAGGTCGACCGGTTCATGATGAAGGTCCTGGTGGGCTACCCGAGCGCCACCGAGGAGTTCGTGATCGTCGAGCGGGCGATCTCGCCCGACCCGCTCACGCAGGCTGTCGTCGACCCCGACCGGCTCATCGCGATGCAGGCGCAGGTCGACGACGTGTACGTCGACCCGGCCCTCATCGAGTACTCCGTGCGCCTCGCCGCCGCCACCCGAGAGCCGGCGAGTGTCGGGCTCGGCGCGCTGGCCCGGTACATCGACTTCGGTGCCAGCCCTCGCGCGTCGATCAACTTGATCCTCGCCGCGCGCGCCCTCGCGTACATCCGCGGGCGGGACTACGTGGTGCCGCAGGACGCCACCGACCTGGCCCTCGACGTGCTGCGGCACCGGCTGGTGCTCACCTACGAGGCGCTCTCCGACGACGTCACCGCCGACACGATCCTCACCCAGGTGCTGGCCGCGCTGCCGGTGCCGGAGGCGCCCATGCGGAAGGCCCCTGTGTGACGAGCCCACCCGACCGGCTGCTGCGGCGCCTCGACTGGCAGGTCGTCCGTCGACTCGACGGGCGGCTGCTGGGCGCGTACCGCACGGTCTTTCGCGGTACCGGGATCGACTTCGCCGACCTGCGGGAGTACACGCCCGACGACGACGTGCGGCACATCGACTGGAACGTGACCGCCCGCCTCGACGAGCCGTACGTCCGGCAGTACACCGAAGATCGCGACCTGACCGCGTGGCTGGTGCTCGACCAGTCCGCCTCGATGCGGTTCGGTCCACCCGACCGGGGCAAAGACTCGCGCCTCGCCGAACTCGCCGTCTGCCTCGCACGGCTCTTCACACAGGGCGGCAACCGGGTCGGCGCGATCCTGTACGACAACCACGCGCAGCGGGTCATCCCGGCCCGCACCGGCCGCAACCACGTGCTGCACCTGACGCACGAACTGACCAAACCCGTTGCGCCGCCACCGATCCGCGGCACCACCGATCTCGACGCGATGCTCCGGCTGGCCGCCGGCACCATACGCAGGCGTAGCCTGGTGTTCGTCATCTCGGACTTCATCGCCGAGGTCGACTGGGAGCCGGCGCTGACCCGGCTGAGTTACCGGCACGAGGTGATCGCGATCCGCGTCGTCGACCCGATGGAGCTGGACCTGCCCGACCTGGGGCTGGTCCTGGTCGAAGACGCCGAGACCGGTGAGCAGCTGCTCGCCGACACCAGCGATCCGCTCTTCCGCCAGCGGCTGCGCGCCGAGGTCGACGCCCGCGAGGCCGCCGTCACCACCGCCATGGGCTGCTCCGGCGTGACCGCGCACCGCGTCGGCACCGGCGACGACCTCGTCGCCGCGCTCGTCGAGATGGCACGCCGGTCGAAGGCGAGGCGGAAGTGAGCTTCCAGAACCCCGCCATGCTCGCGGTCGCCGCCATCGGTGGCGTGGCGCTCGTGCTGGCGTACAGGTGGCTGCAACGACGCCGGACGGCTCTCTTGGCGTCCGCGGGGCTGCGCCCCGCGGACAAAGGTCTTCGCCGGCACATCCCGCCGGCGTTGTTTCTGGTCGCGCTGATCCTGCTGCTCACCGCTCTCGCCCGTCCACAAGCGACGGTACCGGTGCCGCGCGCCTCCGGCACGGTGATCCTCGCCTTCGACGTCTCCAACAGCATGGCGGCAGACGACATCGCGCCCAACCGGCTCGCCGCCGCGCAGACCGCCGCTGCCGGTTTCGTCAAGGAGCAACCAGACACAGTGGACGTTGGTGTGGTCGCCTTCGGACAGGGCGCGCAGACCACCCAGCTCCCGTCGAACGACCGCGACAGCACGCTCGCCGCCATCAACCGGCTCACCATCGCCGGCGGCACCTCGCTGGGGCAGGCCATCCTGGCGTCGCTGTCGGCCATCACCGGCGAGTCGGTCAGCCTGCCCGAGGAGGGGCAGCCGCTGCCCGATCTCGGGTACTGGCGCTCGGCCACCATCGTGCTGCTCTCCGACGGCGAGGACACCGGCGGTCCGGACCCCGTCGCGGCCGCCGGACTCGCCGCCGCGGCCGGCGTGCACATCGAGACCGTCGGCATCGGCACGCTCCAGGGCGACACGATCGAGGTCGACGGGTACCAGATAGCGACCGCGCTGGACGAGGAGCTGCTCACCCAGGTGGCCGAGGCGACCGGCGCCGCCTACCACCGCGCCCAGGACGCGCAGGCCCTCGACGCCGTCTACGAGTCGCTCGACCTGAGGATCACCACCGAGGACGAGTTCGTCGAGCTCACCGGCGGCATCGTCGCCATCTCGGTGCTCCTGCTCACGATCGGCGGGCTGCTGATGATCACCTGGTTCGGACGGATACTCTGATGTCGCTGACCTGGCCGTGGGCCCTCACGGCGCTGCTGGCCTTCCCGTTGCTGCTCGCCTACCGGTGGTGGACCCGCCGGCGCCGGCGGCGCGAGACCGTGCGGGTGCCGAGCGTCGCGCTGATCCGGGCCGCGCTGCCGGGGCGCTCGCTGTGGCGGCGCCGCATCCCGATCTGGCTGTTCGCCGCCGGTCTCGTCGCGCTCGGCACCGGCGCCGCGCGCCCGCAGGCCTCCGTGCCGGTACCGCTGAACGGCACCTCGATCCTGCTGGCGCTCGACGTGTCGGGTTCCATGTGCGCCACCGACGTGCCGCCCAACCGGCTGACCGCCGCGCAGGAGGCGGCCAGGGAGTTCATTGAGGGGCAGGACGACGGCACCCGGATCGGGCTGGTCACCTTCTCGGGTATCGCGGGCCTGCTCGTCGAGCCCACCACCGACAAGAAGCCCCTGCTCGAAGCCATCGACACGCTCCGCGTCGGCCGCGGCACGGCGATCGGCCAGGCCATCCTGACCTCGGTCGACGCGATAGCCGAGACGAACCACGACGTGCCGCCCACCGGCGTCGCGGTGCCGCCCGCCGAGCCCACCGGCGACTTCGAGCCGGACACGATCGTGGTGCTCACCGACGGCCGCAACACCCAGGGCGTCGACCCCCTCACCGCCGCCACGGAGGCGGCGTCGCGCCGGGTTCGCGTGTACACGATCGGCTTCGGCACCACGGAGCCTGGCACTTCGGCCTGCACGGCTGACCAGATCAGCGGCGACACGGCGTTCCGCGGTGACCCGCAGGGGCCACCCGGCAGCGGGTTCGGGCGCGGCGGGCGCTTCCGGCAGGTCGACGAGGAGACGTTGACGCAGGTCGCCGACATGACCGGCGGCGAGTACTTCCAGGCCGAGGACGCCGAGCAACTCAGCGACGTCCTGTCCGACCTGCCCGGCTCCATCGTCACCCAGCGCCAGGACGTCGAGGTGACGGTCTGGTTCGCGCTGGCCGGCGCCGCGCTCCTCCTGACCGCCCTAGCCTTGTCGGCGTGGTGGACCCGCCCAGTGCTCCCGGCGCCGCCCGCCGCGCCGCCGCCCGCCGCGCCGCCGCCCGCCGCGCCGCTCGGCGGGGCGCCGCCCCCTTCCGCCGATCAAGGGCGAACGCACGTGGTTTGATCTCATTTCCGCGTGTATTTGCCCTTGATCGATGCGGATCTCCTTGATCGCGGACCTGGGCGTCGGCCGCGTAAGGCTCAGCGTCCGTACTCGGGCGGCAGCTCGAACGTCAGGGTGAGCTCGCTCCGATACGCGCCGGACGTCGAGTCCGCGACGGCGTCCGCGGGCTCGGTCTCGCCGGTCCAGACCTTGACCGCCCGGTACTCGAACCCGTCCTGCGCGGCCGTTTCGGCGCGGAACGACACGGCCTGCCCGGCGGTCAGCTTGCGGTAACCCTCCATGGCGATCGCGCTGAAGGGCACCCAGCAGCCGCCCGGCACGTCCGGGCCGTCGATGACGCCCCAGCCGTCTTCGTCGTGGTACTCGCGGACGACACCCGTGCTTGTCACACGGTGAGCCTACGGTGCGGGCACGGGTGTGCCGTTCGATCGCCTCAGAGCTTTCCCAGGATCTGACGGGCACTGGCCACGAGAGTGTCGAGCAGTGTCTGGCGCTGCTGCGCGGTGCCGAAGTGCTGCCTTAGGCCGTACACCCCCACATCCAGGACGAGGTTGTCGTCCAGGAGCACGACGCCCGCCTGCGTCAAGGTGTCGTCGACATAGACGTACGTGAACGCGGCCTGGCCGATGCTGGCCTGCACGCGGACCTCGTTGCGTTCGTACTCGCCGGTCTGCGAACTCCTCCTGTCGCGGGTGTCACTCATGACCACCGACGCGGCGGCCGCACTCTCCATGATCGTCGCCCTGGTGACAAAGGCGGCGAAGTAGAGGTTGCGGCCATCCCGGTACTCGTGGCTGCAGGACAGGGCGTCGCCGGCGGGAGCGGCGCCAGGCTCGGGGCGGCTGGTCCACGGCTCCTTGCCGATGAGGCGGTTGATCGCGCCGGCGTCCACCAGCCCGCAGATGTCCGGGCCGCCCGGCGCCGCGTACTTGCCAACCGGCCCGGTGGGTGACGCGGTGGCGGTGCGCGACTGCGTCGCCGCCGGCCCGCCGACGGGGTCGGTGGGGTTGGCGCCGTCGGCGCCCCGCGCGATCAACGTCACGACCAGCAGCGCGGCCGCCGCCACGCCCACGATGACGGGGAACCTTCGCCACCACCGCGGGGACGGCTGGTCGCCCACCGGCCGGGTGGTCGCACGTTTCGCCAGCTCGCTCGCCCAGGGAACCGACACAGGCGAGCGTGGGGGAGTGGCTGTCGCTGCCGCCGGAGGGCCGGGCGTTGTGGTGTCTGGTGGTGCCTGCTCGCGCTCCGCCGGGACAGGCGTCGTAGCGGGAGCAGCCGGGTCGAGGAGGGCCGCTGGTGCTGGGTCGGCGGCGTCGATCACGCTGCCGTGCGCCACGACCAGCTCCGGCTGCTCCACCACGGTGGGTGCGACACCGAACGCCCGGTGCAGGAGCGTGGCGGCCAGCGGTATCCGGCTCGACCCGCCGACGAGGAAGATGGCGGCGAGCGGGCCGGCGCCCCGCCCGGCCGCGCGCAACGCGACCTTGGTCGCGGCGACGGTGCGTTCCAGTACCGGCCGGGCGACCACCTCGAATTGTTCGCGGCCCAGCACAGTGTCCACATCGATCAGTGGCAGGTAGACAGACGCGGAGCTGGTGCGAGACAGCATCTCCTTGGCGCCGCGCACATCTTCGCGGAGCTGCCGGCTGTGCCGCCGGTCCGCCTTCGAGTCGGGGCTCAGCAGCCGCCGCCACATGTCTGGCTCGGTGGCGCGCACCGACGCGGCGAGGTGGCCGAGGATGGCCGCGTCGACATCCAGCCCACCCGCGTCGGGCAGCCCTTCGGCGGCCACGAGCTCGAACCCTTCAGCGGTTCGCCTCATGACGCTCGCGTCGAACGTGCCGGCTCCAAAGTCGTACACGACGATCGCGTGCCCCTCCGGTACCGCGTCCTCGTGCAGCGTGGTGAGCAGGCGCGCTGCGGCCACCGGTTCCGCGACCAGCCGCGGTGCGCGGACGCCCGCGCGCCGCGCGGCGGCGACCAGCACGTCGCGCCGCTGCGGGCCCCAGCCCGCCGGGTGGGTGAGGGTCACGTCGCCGGCCGCGTGCGGCGCCTCTCGAACGACTCGTTCGAGTACCGCGCCGATGACCTCGTCGACCGGGTGCTCGCGGCCGCCGAGCAGGATCACGCCGTCGTCCACGCAACGCTTCGGGGTCGGCTCGAAGGCTTCCGGGTGGCTGCTGGCCCACTGCAGAGCGTCGCGCCCCGTCACCAGCCGACCGTCCACATCGCACACCGCCGAGGGCAGCAGCGGGAAACCGTCGAAGAGGACAGGAGCGGAGCGGCCGTCGGGATTGCGGATGACGGCGGCGGTGTTGGAGGTACCGAAATCTATGCCCAGCCGGGCGCCCATGGCGCCCTACCCTACGCGGAAGCCGCGGCCCTGTGGGTCTGCGGGCTTACGCCGCGGACGCGCTTGAACGCGGAGCTCAGCGCGAACGCGTTGCTGTAGCCCACCTTGCGGGCGACGGCCGCGAGCGTCGCGCGGGGCTCGCGCAGCAGGTCGGCGGCGAGCGCCAGGCGCCAACTGGTCAGGTACGACATGGGCGGCTCGCCGACCAGGTCGGCGAAGCGCCGCGCGAGGGTCGCCCGCGACACACCGAGCCGGGTGGCGAGCTCCGCCACGGTCCATGGGTGCGCGGGATGGTTGTGCATCATCCGCAGGGCCCGGCCGACAACGGGGTCGGACTGAGCACGGAACCAGCCGGGAGCGGTGTCGCCGCGCGAGAACCACGTGCGCAGTACCGCTATCAGCATCAGGTCGAGGATGCGGTCGAGGACGGCGGACTGACCCTGGTCGTCCTTGACGATCTCAGTCGCGAGCAGCGGGACCAGCGGGCTGTCCCAATCCTCCTTGGTCAGCACGAGCATCGGCGGCAGGGTCCGCAGCAGGGGATCGCTGATCTCGCCGGCGTCCTGGTAGGTGCCGACGAGCATCACGGTCTGGCCGTCGTCGCTGTTTCCCCAGGTGCGCACCCCGCGGTCCATGGCGATGGCCAGGTCTTCGCCGTAGATGGTCGTGCAGCGCTCGCCCGGGTGGATGATCACCTGTGGTGGCGTGGTGGGGTGGTCGGCCACGAGGTACGGCTCCGGGCCGCGGATGACGAGCACGTCGCCGGCCTGAATCTCCACCGGATCTTCCGGGCCGCGAAGCAGCCACGCCGATCCGCGCGCGACCGACACGAGGGCCAGCGGAGCCTCGTCTTCGATCCGCATGGACCACGGTGGGTCGAGGACGACTCGGAGCAGGAACGCGCCGCGGGCACGCGGCCCGTCGAGGAGACCGGCGAGAGCATCCATCGGCTCAGTTTAGACGATCGCGTATGTCGTTGAGCCTCTCCGCGATGGATCGTCTCATCGTGATGCCGTGCAATATTCACATGACTGATAACGCGACCTACCTGTTGATCGGCGGCAACGGCAAGACCGGACGCCGTGTGGCCGACCGTCTCACCGCCCGCGACCTTCCTGTACGCGTCGGCTCCCGCTCCGGGCAGCCCGCCTTCGACTGGCGAGCCGACCCGGCGACCTGGGCACCGCTGATGCGGGGCGTGACCGCCGCGTACGTCACGTACTACCCCGACCTGGGCATCCCCGGCGCCGCGCCGGCGATCCGCGCGTTCGCCGAGGTCGCCGCCGACGCGGGCGTCCGCCG
This sequence comes from Micromonospora sp. CPCC 205371, assembly GCF_026130045.1. Lineage (GTDB taxonomy): Bacteria > Actinomycetota > Actinomycetes > Mycobacteriales > Micromonosporaceae > Phytohabitans. The sequence goes on along the minus strand of NZ_JAIBNX010000183.1, from coordinate 1,201 downwards.
CCTCGTGCTGCTGTCCGGGCGTGGCGAGGAGGACGCCGCCGCCAGCGAAGAAATGATCAAAGGCGTCGGTCTGGAGTGGACGGTGGTCCGCAGCACCTGGTTCGCGCAGGACTTCACCGAGCACTTCCTGCTCCCGCCCGTACTCAGCGGCGTGATCTCGCTGCCGACCGACGTGCCGGAGCCGTTCGTCGACCTGGAAGACGTCGCCGACGTCGCGGTGGTCGCGCTGACCGAGGACGGCCATCACGGCCGGACGTACGAGCTGACCGGCCCGCAACTCGTGACCTTCGCCGAGGCGGCCGCGCTGATCTCGGAGGCGTCCGGCCGGCCGGTGCGCTTCGAGAAGGTGACGCCTGCCGTGTGCACGGAGCGGATGATCGCCGACGGCGTGCCGGTCGAGGAGGCCGAGGCGCTGACCGAACTGTTCGCGCGAATCCTCGACGGCCGCAACGCCCACGTCACCAACGACGTCACCGCGGTCACCGGACACCCGGCCCGCGACTTCGTGACCTTCGTCAGGGACGCGGCCGCGACAGGTGTCTGGAAGGCCTAGCATTCTTGATGTGGCTTACGTCAAGGACCCGCGCGTCGACGCGTACATCGACGGGCTGCCGGGCTGGCAACAGGCCATCTGCCAGCAGGTGCGCGACCTGGTGCACGGCTGCGACCCGGAGGTTGAGGAGACCGTCAAGCGACGAGTCCAGCCATACTTCGTGCTCAAGGGCAACATCTGCGCGCTGATGGGCACGAAGGACCACGTAAACATCTTCCTGTACGACGGCGCGATCGTCCCTGACCCGGAGGGCATCATCACAGCCGGGCACGACAACAAGACCGCCCGGATGGTGTCGGTGTACGAGGGCGAGAAGCTCAACACCCGGGCGCTCGGCGCGATGTTCCAGCAAATCATCGCGAACAACCGCGCGGGCGGCTGGCGCAAGCTGAAGGGCTCGACCTGAGGGCCGCCACCTCCCCGGCTCCCATCCCGCCTCCCCGGCCGCCCGCGCGACGCGGCTGCGCCCCGCGCGGCTCTGCGTTGACGCGTGGGCGGCTGCGCCCCGCGCGGCTCTGCGTTGACGCGTGGGCGGCTGCGCCCCGCGGCCCTGCGTTGACGCGTGGGCGGCTGCGCCCCGCGGCCCTGCGTTGACGCGTGGGCGGCTGCGCCCCGCGGCCCTGCGTTGACGCGTGGGCGGCTGCGCCC
>NZ_JAIBNX010000182.1 GCF_026130045.1 Micromonospora sp. CPCC 205371 | reverse complement strand
CCGGCGGCCGCGGACGTGGCCGGCGGACGCGGCCGGCGGACGTGGCCGGCGGACGCGGCCGGGCACGGCCGGCGGGCTACATGAGCTTGTTCTTCTTTAGGTACTTGGTTAGGTCGTTGTATGAGCCGTCCTGGTTGGCGAACATCGCCACATTGCGCGCGGTCGTCATCCACGCGCCGGTCGACGGCTGGATCTCGCGCAGCGCGGCCTCGAAGTCGCGCTGCTCGATCATCCGCACCTGGCCGCTGACCAGCGAGTCGTGCATCGCGTACTCGGAGGCGGTCTCGCACAGGTGGGCCAGGTCGGCGCCCGAGAACCGCTCGGTGGCGGCAGCCAGGCGCTTGAGGTCGATGGCGGCGATCGGCCGGTCTCGCAGGTGCACCTCGAGGATCGCCCGGCGCGCGTCGGTGTCCGGCGGTACGACCAGCACCGTCCGGTCCAGCCGTCCGGGGCGGCGCAGTGCCGGGTCGACGTCCCACGGCGCGTTGGTGGCCGCGAGCACGAACACGCCCTCGTTGGTGCCCTCCATGCCGTCCATCTCGGCGAGCAGCTGATTACCGAGCGTCCGCATCGCCGACGACTGCAACTGGCTGCGCTTGTGGCCGAGCGCGTCGACCTCGTCCAGGAACAGCACGCACGGCGCGTTGCGGCGGGCGGTCTCGAAGATCTGGTGCAGGTTCTGCTCCGACTGTCCGATCCACATGTTCAGCACGTCGACCAGCGAGACCGTGACGAACCGGGCGCCCATCTCGCCGGCCACCGCCCTGGCGAGGAAGGTCTTGCCGCAGCCGGGCGGCCCGTAAAGCAGCAGGCCGCCGCGCAGGCTCTTGCCGTACAGCGAACGCAGTTTCTCGTTGCGCAGCGGTCCGAGGAAGGCCATCTCCAGGCGCTTCTTGACGTCGGCCATGCCGCCCACGTCGGCGAGGCGTACCGCGGACGTCTCGACGTCGACGATCCGGTCCTCTTCCCCGGCGACCGGGTCCGGCTCGTCGTCGGACCGGACGAAGCGCGGCGGCACCGACCCGGCGAACTCCTCCTCGTAGGCCCGCCAGTCCACGCCCGCGGGTGTGGACTGGGCCGGCGGGGCGGGCGGGGACGACGGGGCCGGAGCCAGCGCCCGCGCCATCAGCGCCTGTGCCTCGGAATGCGTCGGGTCCTGCTGGAGAGCCACCGCCAGGTGGCTGACCGCCTCCGGGCCACGGCCGGCGGTGACGAGCAACTCGGCCAGGTGCAGCCGCAGCGGCAGGTCCTGCGGGCTGGCCTCGACGGCTGCGATCATGCTCTCGATCAACGGGGCGCTCATGGTCGGCCATTATGCTGTGCCGGCGCCGCACCACCAGCAGGAATGGGGACCCGATGCAGGACGAGCTGTTCAACCCGACGATCCGGGAGCAGCCGGCACCCGGAAAGCCGCCGTGGCGTCCCGAGTCGATCTTTTACCCTGCCTTCTTCGGCGGTCCCCTCGCCGCCGCCGCGCTGGGCGTGCTCAACGGCGGGCGCCTGGCGCTGCCTACCCCACAGCTGGCCGCCATCGGCGCGGCGGGGCTGGTGGGTTTCGGCGCGCGGCTCGCGATCGCCGCGTCCGTCGACGGCAACGCCCCCGTGCGGTACGGGGCCATGATCGCTGGCATTCTCGTCTCGCTGGTGGTGCTGGCCTTCCAGCGCAAGCCGTTCCGCGCCTACACGTACCGTGGTGGCGAGCCCGCCAGCCTCGTCGGTCCCGGCATCGCGGCGGCCATCGGCTTCGGCGTCCTGGAGGCGATCCTGATCCTGGCGCTGGTCCGATGAGCGCGCTCACCCCGGTGCTCGCCCGCGCCGAGGCGCTGCTGCAAACCAACCGGCCGCAGGAGGCCCTCGCCGAGCTGGCCACCCTGCCTCCCGCCGAGGCCGTCGGCGTGCCCGCCACCCGGCTCCGCTGCGCCGCGCTGGCGCAGATGGACCGCTGGGAGGCGGTGGTCCATGCCGCCACCGCCGGCCTGGCCGCGTCCGGCCCCGACCCCGACCTGCTGCGCCACCTCGGCCGCGCCGAGCACCGTTGCGGCCGCTCGCAGGTCGCCGAGCGGGCGCTGCTGGATGGGCTGGCGCTGGCGCCGCAAGACGTCGAGCTGCTCTGCACATACGCCGACGTCTGCGCGGCCAACGGCCAGGCCGACAAGGCGGCGAAGCTGGTCGAGCGGGCTGCGGCCCTAGCGCCGGAGGCGCCGATCGTGTACGCCACGCGCATCCAGGTGGCGTATGCCAGCGGGGACGACAAGGGCGCCCAGCGGATGAGCCGCGAGTTCGTCGCCGCCTACCCGGAGCACCCCACCGCGCACGCGCTGCTCGGCGGCACCAGCGCCGTCCGCGGCCAGGTCGACACGGCGTACGAGGGCTACCGGCAGGCCGCGGCCTCGATGCCCACCGAGCAGGCGTTCGCCGAGTCGGCGCTGGAGCTGCGGATCGCCCGGCACCCGTTGATGCTGCCGCTGCGGCCCGCGCTGCGCTTCGGGGTGCTGAAGACGTGGGCGGTCGCGGCCGCGCTGATCTTCGGCCTCCGCGCGATCGGCCAGCCCGTACTGTCCGCGATAGTCGGCCTGCTGTGGCTGGTGTACTGCGTGTACTCCTGGGTGGTGCCGCCGCTGCTGCGCCGCTTCCTGCGCCGCAACTGGCATTGAGGAGGCTGGGATGTCTGTGCTCGACGCGTTCGGGCTCGCCGGGCGGGTGGCGGTCGTCACCGGTGGAAACCGTGGGCTCGGGCGGGCGTTCGTCACCGCACTCACCGAGGCCGGCGCCAGCGTCGCCATCGTCGCCCGCGACACCGCGAAGACCGGCGAGGTGCTGGCCTCCCAAAGAAACGTCCGCGGCTTCCAGGCCGACGTACGCCAGCGCGGCGACGTCGACCGCGTGGTCCAGCAGATCGTCGCCGAGATGGGCGGCGTCGACATCCTCGTCAACAACGCCGGCACCTGCGTGCACGCGCCCGCCCTCGACGTCACCGAGCACGACTGGCACGAGGTCATAGACACCAACGTCAACGGCGTCTGGAACTGTTGCCAGGCGTTCGGGCAGCACATGGCCGAGCGCGGCGGCGGCACGATCGTCAACGTCGGCTCGATCTCCGGGCTGATCGTCAACCGTCCACAGTGGCAGCCGGCGTACAACGCTTCCAAGGCGGCCGTGCACCAGCTCACCAAGTCGCTCGCCGCCGAGTGGGCACCGCTGGGCATCCGCGTCAACGCGCTCGCCCCCGGCTACATCAAGACCGAGATGGCGCCCGTCGACCGTCCGGAGTTCCGCCAGCACTGGATCGAAGACGCGCCCATGAAGCGGTACGCCACGCCGGCCGAGATCGCACCCAGCCTCATCTACCTCGCCAGCGACGCGTCCGCGTTCATGACCGGCTCGGTACTGGTCATCGACGGCGGCTACACGGTCTTCTGATGGCGTCCGCTACCGCATCGGGGTGCCTTTTCGGGCTGGCATACGGCGACGCCCTGGGCAAGCCGACCGAGTTCATGACCGTGGCCGAGATCCGCGCGCGGTACGGGCCTGACGGCCCGCGCGAGCTCGAAGGCGATCCGGCGCTGGTCACCGACGACACCCAAATGACGCTCGCCGTGGGCAAGGCCGTGCTGGACGCTCCGGCTCCGGCGGCTGTTTACCTGGTACCGCTGCTGCGTGACCGATTTCTCGAATGGGCCGCCAGCCCTGACAACAATCGTGCCCCCGGTATGACATGCCTGCGCGCCTGCGGTGACCTGTCGCTGGGCGTGCCGTGGACGCGTGCCACCGTCGCGAACTCCAAGGGCTGCGGCGCGAACATGCGGGTCGCACCGGTCGGCCTCGTTCCCTCCTACGACCTGGACGCCATGGCGGGGGCGGCACAGCTCCAGGCGGCCATGACACACGGGCATCCCACCGGGCTGGCGGCCAGCGAGCTCACGGCGTACACGATCCGGCTGCTGCGCGACGGCGCCGAACTGGCCGCGGTGCCCGCGCTGCTGCGGGCCCGCTGCCACGACCAGCGCACCGTGTACCGCGGCGACTGGCTCGACGACCTGTGGCAGCAGCCGGGCGTCGCCACGCCGGCCGAGTTCATCGCGCGCGGCTGGGACGAGTGCCTCGCCGCCCTGGATCGGCTCGACCTGGCCCTGTCACGCCCCGACGACGGGCAGGACGCCTGCCAGGTCACCGGCGAGGGCTGGATCGCCGAGGAGGCCCTGGCCACCGCCCTCCTGTGCGCGATCCGGCACGCCGACGACCCGGTGGGCGCGCTGGCCCGCGGCGCCGCCACGTCCGGAGACTCCGACTCGATCGCGTGCCTGGCGGGCGCGTTCCTCGGCGCGTGGCTGGGCGTGCCCGCCTGGCCGTCGGGTTGGCGCGAGCGCATCGAGTACGCCGATCAGCTCACCGCGCTTGGTGAGGTGTGGGACTGACCCACCGCACCGGCCGCGAGAACAGGTGCCCCTGACCCAGCTCGCACCCCAACTCGCGCAGCAGCGCGTGCTGAACGGAATCCTCGATGCCCTCGGCGATCACACCCATGCCCAGGTTGTGCCCCATCAGGATGATCGTGCGGACCAGCTCGCGAGCCTTGACGCTGGTCGCCACGTCGCTCACGAACGACTTGTCGATCTTCAGCGCGTCGATGGGCAGCTCGCGCAGGACACTCAGCGACGAGTACCCGGTGCCGAAGTCGTCCACGTACAGCTTCAGCCCCTGGTCGTGCAGGCTCTGCAGCATGCTCTGCGCGGCCTTGACGTCGTGCACGACGACACCCTCGGTGATCTCCAGGGCGATGCAGCGCGCGGGCAGCCGCTCGTGCTCCAGCGACGCCGCGACGGTCGCGGCCGCGTCGCCGTACCAGAACTGCCGGTCCGACAGGTTGATGCTGACCCACAGGTCGTCGGAGACGACGGCCTCGCGGCGCCAGCCGGCCAGCTGCCGGCACGCCTCCGCCACCACCCAGCGGCCGATCGGCAGCATGAGCCCGGCCTCCTCGGCCACGGGCAGGAAATCGGCGGGAGACAGCAGGCCGCGGGTCGAATGCCGCCACCGCAGCAGGGCCTCCAGCGCCACCGTCGCACCCGTGGCGAGGTCGACGATCGGCTGATAATGCAGCTCCAGCTCGCCGGCGGCGACGGCGTGGCGCAGCTCGGTCTCGATGCGCAGCCGGTCGATCGCCTCGGCGCGCATCGACATGTCGAACACCGCGTGCGACCCCTTCTTGCGCGCCTTCGCGCGGTACATCGCGATGTCCGCGTTGCGCAGCAGGTCTTCCGCGCTCTGGTCCGGGCCGGTGCCCTCGGCGATGCCGATGCTGACGCTGACGACCACCTCCTGGCCGGCGATCCGGTGCGGCCGGCCGATGGCCTCCTGCAGGCGCTCCGCGACGGCGGTGAGCTCGCCGATGTCGCCGACCCCGTCGACCAGTACCGCGAACTCGTCGCCGGCGAAGCGCGCCGGCGTGTCGACCGGCCTGACCTCGGCGCTGATCCGCTCCGCCACCGCGCACAGCAACCGGTCGCCGGCGAGATGGCCGAGGCTGTCGTTGACCACCTTCAGGCCGTCGAGGTCGAGGAAGAGGATGCCGAAGCGGTACCCGTCGCCGGTGCGGCGGAGCGCCTGCCCGATCCGCTCCAGGAAGAGCGTGCGGTTGGGCAGGCCGGTCAGCCGGTCGTACTGGGCGTCGTGCCGGAGCTGGTCTTCCTGCTCCCGCAGTGACGTCACCACCGCCCGGTGATCGAGCATGCCGCACAGCAGCGCGGCCCACTGGTTGACGGTCTCGACGATGGACGACTTCTGCGTGTCGATCGGGCCGACGTGTGCGAGCATGCCGCGGTCGCTGTCGCGCAGCCGCACCGGCACGACGACCGCGATCTGCCCGGCGCCGGGGTCTGACTCCTCGATCAGTTCGGCGGGCGGGAACGCGCTCACCGGGATGGGCTCGTCGGGCTTGAGCTCCAGTGCCGGGTCGCGGTGGTAGATGCCGGCGATCTCCAGGAGCGGGTCGGTTTCGTCGTGGTCCGGCGTCCAGAGCCCAAGACACCCGATGGTCGCTTGGGAATGTTCCAGCCACTGCAGCGCCGCCGGGTTGCCGTCGCTGCGCAGCAGCTCCATGGTGATCCCGTACTGGCTGTTGAGCGCCCTTTCCAGATACTGGTTCTCAGCGGCAAGCCGCTGCGGTTCGCCGCCCGTGTCCTGCGGCGCGCAGCCGCACGACTCCCGCCTTACGAGGCGCGACCGCCCCTCCCTGGCGTACCGCTTCCCCGGCGGCACGTCGCGCCCCTCCAGCATCGCCAGCAACAGCTCGCCGGCCTCCTGCCCCACCTCGTCGAACGCCGAGTCGATCGTCGTCAGGTTCGGCACCACGTGCTGGGCGGCGGTGACGTCGTCGAAGCCCACGATGGCGAGGTCACGCGGCAGGCGGTAGCCGGCCTCGGTGAGCCCACGGATCACGCCGACCGCGTTGTAGTCATTGGCGCAGAACATCGCGGTGGCCGGCAAGCCAGCGCGCACCATCCGCTCGGCGGCCGCCTCCCCGCCCGTGGTCACGTTGTCGCCGGCGACGAACAGCAGGTCCGGATCGTACGGAATCCCGTGCGCGGCGAGCGTCTCCTGGTACGCCTGATGCCGCTGCCGGATGTCTTCCTGCGCCATCCACCCGACGAACCCGATCCGCTCGTGGCCGTGCTCGATCAGGTGCTCGACGGCCAGTTGGGTGCCGCGGCGGTTGTCGGGGAGCACGACCGGGCAGTCGAACCCCGGCACCTCCTGGCTCACCATCACCACCGGCTTGCCGGCGTCTCGCAAACCGTCCAGGTAACGCTCGTCGGCGGAGTTGAGAATGACGACGAACCCGGCCACGTGCTGCCAGGCGACGGGCAGCCGGAAGTCCGAGAAATCCAGGTAGGCGATCTCGTCCACACCCGGGTCGAAGGTCTGCACGGCGACGACCTTGCCGCCGGCGGCGGCCGTGGCGCGCGCGACACCGCGCAGCAGCCCTCCGAAGTAATGGCCGGACAGCAGCGGCGTGAGCACACCGACGGTGAGTCCGCGCGCCAATTCAGAACCCCCTGCCCCTTCAGGAGCCCGTGGCTTGAGCATAACCAGGACAGACGGTACCGACCCGTCACGTCCACCTCACCACACGGCCACGTCAACCTGGCTGAAGGTCCCGCCCGCGCGCCTCACCCGTGTGGGAGCGCCGCCGAAAGCTGGGCGATCTGGTCCGGGCCGACGCGGCAGCAGCCGCCGATCAGCCGGGCGCCCGCCGCGCGCCAGCCCGACACCCGCTCAGGGTCGAACGTGGACCGCCCCCGCCAGCTACGCGCCTGGGCGTCCCACGACTCGCCGCTGTTCGGGTACACCACCACTGGCTTGCCGGTCACGCGGGCGGCCACCCCCACGGCGGCGTCGACGTCGTCGGGCAGGCAGCAGTTCACGCCCACCCCGACGATCGCCGGCACATCGGCCGCCAGCCCGAACGCCTCGTCCAGCGGCTGCCCGGCCCGCGTCAGAGCACCACCGATGCTGTACGTCAGCCACGCGGGCACGTCCAGGTCGCCGATGATCCGCACGAGTGCCCGGGCCTCGTCGACGTCGGGAATCGTCTCGACCGCCAGCAGATCAGGCCCCGCGTCAGCCAACACCTCCATCCGTGGCCGGTGAAACGCCTCCAGCGCGTCCACGCTCAGCCCGTACCGCCCCCGGTACTCCGAGCCGTCGGCCAGCATCGCGCCGTACGGTCCGACCGACGCCGCCACCCGCAGCGGCCGGTCGATCCCGCGCGCCCGCGCCCGCTCCACCGCCGCGCGGCCGAGCTCGACGCTGCGGCGCAGCAGCCGGGCGGTCTCGTCGCGCCCGATGCCATGCCGCGCGAAGCCCTCGAACGTCGCCTGGTAGCTGGCCGTGATCGCCACGCTGGCCCCCGCCAGGAAGTACGCGAGGTGCGCCTCGACGATCGCCTCCGGATCGTCGCGCAGCAGCCGGGCCGACCACAGCTCGTCGGACAGGTCGTGGCCCTGGGCCGCCAGCTGGTTGGAGAGCCCGCCGTCCAGCACGAGGACCTGATCAGTCAACACACCAGAACTCTGTCACGCCTCGGTCAGGCCCGAAAACCGGTTGCCGTGTCCGGCGCGGGTCCGGGATCGTGATGACCATGACGTACTGACGGAAGCCCACCCAATCCACACCCAATTCTCCAGGGAAAGTCGATGGCTACCGTCACCGTCCTCGCATCACCGTCCAGTTGGATCGAGTCCGACGCCGTCGCGCAGTGCCACCAGGTGGCCGCCTTCGACGGCATGCTCCACGTCGCCGGCATGCCGGACCTGCACCCCGGCAAGGGTGCGCCCATCGGCGCCGCGATGACATCCACCATCCTGTACCCGTTCCTCGTCGGCTCCGACATCGGCTGCGGCATCGCCGTGTTCCCGATCAGGCTCAAGCGCGCCGTACCCGAAAAGCTCGCCGCCCGATTCCCGGACCTCGACCACCCGCTCGACGGCTCCGACCCGGCTTGGGCCGTCGCCGACGGCGACGTTCCCGCCGGATTCATCGAGGGCCTGGGTACCGTCGGCCGCGGCAACCACTTCGTCGAGCTGGCCCGGATCGACACCGTCTTCGAGCCCGGTCACGCCAGCCGGCTCGGGCTGGACGCCGGCGACACCGTCCTCATCGTCCACAGTGGATCACGAGGGCTCGGTGAGCGGATACTGCGGGCGCACACCGAGGCGCACGGCGCGGGACCCACCCCCGATCCCGCCGGCTACCTGGCGATGCACGACGCCGCCGTACGCTGGGGCTCCCTCAACCGGCGCCTCATGGCCGCCCGGGTCGCGCACGCTCTCGGTGCCGAGCCCACCGAGCCGGTCGTCGACGTGTGCCACAACCTCGTCGAGGTCCGCGACGGCGTCTACCTGCACCGCAAGGGAGCCGCGCCCGGCGACGGCCGCGACGTGCTGATCGCCGGCACGCGGGGCACCCGCTCGTACCTGGTCGCCGCCCACGCCGGACCCGAAGCCAACCACTCGGTGGCGCACGGCGCGGGCCGCAAGATGTCACGCTCGGACGCCCTCCGCCGGGGCCGGGCAAAGCACACCGTCGAGGAGCTGCGCCGCACGCCGTTCGGGTCGCTGGTGGTGTGCGGCGACCGCCAGTTGCTGTTCGAGGAGGCGCCGACGGCGTACAAGCGGATCGAGCAGGTGATCGCCGACCTCGTCGACCACGGCCTCGCCACACCGGTCGCGACGACGGTGCCGCTGGTCACGTACAAGACGGCGGACGTCGTGTCTCGCCGCGGGCGGGGACGGCGGTGACGGTACACCTGCTGATGTCGGCGGGGCGCGGACCGCAAGAGTGCGCGTGGGCCCTCGCCCACCTGCTGCGGCGCCTGGAAGGCGGCGCCACCCGGCGCCGCCTGGCGACCCACCGGGTCGAGACCGTCGCCGGCGACCGGCCCGGCACGTACCGGTCGGTCCTGGTCCGGATTTCCGGAGCCGGCGCCGACGAGTTCGCGGCCTCGTGGACGGGCACGCTGGGCTGGCAGGCTCCCAGCCCGTACCGTGCGAGCGCCGGCCGCAAGAACTGGTACGTCATCTCCGAGCGGTGCCGGGTCGACGCCTCGCGGACGGCGTTCGCGGAGGCAGACGTCGAGATCGTCGCCTGCCGCACGGGCGGGCCCGGCGGCCAGCACCGGAACAAGGCCAGCACTGCGGTGCGGGCGACGCACCGGCCGACGGGGATGGTGGTCGTGGTCGACACCGAGCGACAGTTCACGCTCAACCGGCGGATCGCGGTGCGGCTGCTGCGAGAGCGCATAGAGCACGGCGACGAGGTGGCGGAGCGCGCGGTCACCGCGGCACGCTGGCGCGTCCACGACCGACTCGTCCGCGGCAACCCCACCCGCGTCGAACGGCCGTAGTCAGACCCGGCGGAGCACCGAGACGACCCTGCCTAGGATCACCGCGCGGTCGCCGTCGATGACGTCGTACGCGGGGTTGCGGGGTTCGAGGAGCACGTGGCCGCCGCGCCGACGGTACACCTTGACGGTGGCCTCGTCGTCGATCATCGCGGCGACGATGTCGCCGTTGTACGCCTCGTGCTGCTGGCGCACGACGACGATGTCGCGGTCGCAGATCGCCGCCTCGATCATCGAGTCACCCTGGACGCGCAGGCAGAACAGGTTGCCCTTGCCTACCAGGTCACGCGGCAGGTTGAGGGTCTCCTCGGTCGCCTCCTCGGCGAGGATGGGCACACCGGCGGCGATCGCGCCGACCAGCGGCACGCCCACCGTCGACGAGTCGGTCCGCTCCCGACCGCCGTAACCACCCGTCTCCAGAAACATGCGGACGTCGACCGGCCGCGTGGCCGTACGCCCACGGCGCAGGAAGCCGAGATCTTCAAGCGCGTTCAGATGCCGGCTGACCGACGACGTCGACGCCAGCCCGACCGCGTCACCGATCTCGCGGGTGGACGGCGGGTAGCCGTACCTGACGATCCAGTCCCGGATGACGGTCAGGATGTCCCGCTGCCGGGAGGTCAGCGTGGACGTGTCGAAGTCCTCGGTCAGTACCACCCGATGATCGTTACTCATCGTGCGCCCGCTGGGCGGGGCGGCACGCCGAGCACCCGCAAGACGCTGGTGATCGTGAGACGCGACAACTATTCAAGATCTCGGCGAATGAACCGCCCTTGACGACGGTCCGGCTCGCTTAACTCAACGGCATCGATCAAGGAGATCTGCATCGATCAAGGGCAAACGCACGCGGAATTGAGATCCAACCACGTGCACTCGCCCTTGATCGGCGGGGAGGCGGGGCGACGGGGAGGCGGGGAGGTGGGCGAGGGCGGGGCTAGGTGGTTGGGACGATGTCGACCATCCAGGCGATGCCGAACTTGTCGACGCACATGCCGAATTCGTCGCCCCACATCTGCTTCTCCATTGGCATCGCCACGGTGCCTTCGGCGGAGAGCTTCTCCCAGTACCCGCGCAGCTCGACGCCGTCCTGGCCGCTCAGGCTGATCGAGATGTTGGTGCCGGGCTGGTGTTCCATGCCCGGCGGCAGGTCCGACGCCATCAGCGTGAAGCCACTCGGCGTCTCCAACTGGGCGTGCATGACGTTGTCCTTGATCGCCTCGTCGCCGCCGTACTCGCCGAAAGTGTTGATCTTAAGATCGCCGCCGAGGACGTCGCGGTAGAACTCCATCGCGGCGCGGGCGTTGCCGGGGAAGTTGAGGTAAGGGTTCAGTCGCGAGGTCATTCGGTCAGCGTATGCGCGCACTCACACCAAGGGGCCCGTTTTCACATCCATCGATTGACAGCTCTCCGGGAGCAGGTCACAATATGCGAAGGAAAGCGCTTTCCCCGCACCCCGCGACCCAGTGATCGGGTCAGTCTGCCATGACTTCGACACAGGCCCTGCCCACACGAAGGGACCTGTCAACCGATGCGTACCAAACCCCTCGCCTCAATCTGTGCCGCCCTCGCCCTATCGGTCGGGCTGATCGTCGTGGGCGTCACCAACGCGTCCGCCGCGACACTCTTCTCCGACGACTTCCAGGACGGCAACTCGTCCGGCTGGACCACCTCCGGCGGCACCTGGTCGGTGGTCGCTGACGGGTCCAGCGCGCTGCGCCAGGGCGGCACCAGCTCCGACGCGCGCGCTCGTGCCGGCTCGTCGTCGTGGACCAACTACACCGTCACCGCCCGTGCCAAGCCGATCGCCTTCAACGGCTCCAACCGGTTCATCGCCGTGCTCGCCCGAGCACAGTCGAACACCAGCTACTACTACCTCGCCCTCCGCTCCAACAACACAGTCGAGCTCAAGAAGCTGGTCAACGGGTCCTCCACGACCCTCGCCTCGATGAGCATCACCGTCTCCACCGGCACCTGGTACACGCTGTCGCTGACGGTCGCCGGCACCACGATCAGCGGCAACGTCAACGGCGGCACCGTGCTCCTCGCCACCGACTCCCAGTTCGCGAGCGGCGGCGTCGGCGTCGCCACGTTCTACGGGTCGGCCTCGTTTGACGACGTGGCCGTGTCGGACGCACCGGGGCCAGGTCCGACGACGAACACACCGCCGAGCACCCCACCGAGCACGCCGCCAACCAGCCCGCCCGGCAACCCCGGACCGAACCAGGCCGACGGCTGGGCCGGCGTCAACGCCTGGGGCCAGAACGGCACCACCGGCGGCACCGGCGGGCAGACCGTCACGGTCAGCACCGAGGCCGCGTTCAACAGCTACGCCACCCGGCCGGAGCCGTTCGTCATCCGGGTCAGCGGCATGATCAGCCTCTCGAAGATGACCGACGTCGGCTCGGACAAGACCGTCGTCGGCGTCGGGAGCGGCTCCGGCTTCAGCGGGTACGGGCTCAACGTCGGGCTGCCGATCGACGACGGCATCACCTCGCCGCCGGCCAACGCCGTACACAACGTAATCCTGCGCAACCTGCGGATCACCGGCTCGGCCGACGACAACATCAACGTGCAGATGTTCTCGCACCACATCTGGATCGACCACAACGACCTGTCCGGCCAGAACGACGGCGCGCTCGACATCAAGCGCGGCTCCAGTTACGTGACGGTGTCGTGGAACCACAGCCACGACTCGGACAAGAACATGCTGCTCGGCCGCGACGACGAGGACACCGCGCAGGACACCGGACGGCTCAAGGTGAGCTACCACCACAACTGGTTCAACTCCACCGACCAGCGCAACCCGCGCGTCCGGTACGGCGATCCGGTGCACGTCTACAACAACTACTACCTCAACAACGACGACTACGGCGTCGCCGCCACGATGAACTCGGGCGTGCTCGTCGAGGGCAACTACTTCGAGAACGTCGAAGACCCGTACCACCTGGCCGAAGGCGACTCCCCCGGCGGCCGCCTGGTGGCGCGCAACAACTGCTTCGTCAACAGCGGCAGCGGCCAGACCGGCGGCAGCGTCGCCGCGATCCCGTACACGTACACGCTCGACACCGCCTGCAACGTCAAGGCGATCGTCAGCGCCGGAGCCGGCACCGGCAAGGTGAGCGGCTGATCCTGCTTCATGCACGAGCCGCCATGGTCCGAGATGGACCGTGGCGGCTCCGCTATGGGTCGGGGCGGTCGGGCGCGCGCTGAGCAGCGGCGACCCGGAGTCCGGCGGTCACGCCGTTGGGGGGCTTCTCTGTCCGCCCGCTGCCTCGGCCCGGTACGGGTAGGCCGATTGGCGGGCGGCATGGCCACCGCCGGACTCCGAGCCACAGAAGGCGCCCGAAAGGCCGAACGCCCGGTCAGGGGGACTGACCGGCCGCAAGCGGACCCCGGCCGGTGTCGCCGGCGGGCGCCGCTCAACTCAGGAACTCGGGTGCGGACCGTCGCGGTGGGGTGGCCGCCACGTGCCGGTCGAGGTCCTGCGCGGAGGACGCTACCGCTGCCCGCTGATCGGGCACTGAAAGCACGCTGAAACGATGATCATCACTGGCGGGCCGAGGCGAGAAGCGCCGCCGTCTCGTGCTGCTCGGCCGCGCCGACCTCGGTGAACAGCGCGTGCGCCTGCTGCCACCGGTGCCGGGCCATCTGGGTGTTGCCCAGCTGCTGCCAGGCGTGACCCATGGTCACGAGGGTACGCCCCTGAGCGAGGCGCTGCCCGGCGCGGCGCTGCGTGGCGAGGGCCCGCCGGCAGTGCTCGACCGCCCCGGTGGCGTCGTCGAGGCCGAGTCCCGCGGCGGCCAGCCGGGCCTCCGCGTGCGCCGCCGCCAGCGCGAACCCGGACGTACGCGCCAGATGCAGGGCCTCGGTGGCGTGCCGGTGCGCGTCGTCGTAGGTGCCGCGTGCAGCGTCCACCGTGGACTGGGCGATGAGCGCCTCGGTCTCGCCCCGGCGGTGGCCGGTGCGCCGGGCGATGTCGATGGCGACGCCGAGCCGCTTGGCGGCGCCGTCCGCCATGCCCTGGCGCAGCTCGACGACCGCGAGCCCGGTCTGCGCGAACATCTCCAGCCGGCTGTCCGACAGCCGCTGCGCGATGTCGAGGGCCGAGGTCAGCGCGGCGGCCGCCTCGTCGTACCGGCCCGCGTCGCGGTGCACGAGACCCAACGTGATCAGCGCGGACGCCTCTTCGTGCTGGGCGCCGATCGTGCGGCAGATCGCGACCGACTTCTCCGCGGTGGCGCGCGCCTCGGCAAGGCGCCCCTGCTCCCGGTGTACCGTCGCCAGGTTGTCGCTCGCGACGGCCGCGCCCTGGTGCTGGCCGGTGCGGCGCAGCAGCGGCAGCGCGAGCTCACCGAGCCGAGCCGCGTGGCTCAGGTCGCCCACCTCCTCGTACGCGGCGGCCAGGTTGGTCAGCGTCGCCGACTCGCCCGTCTCGTCGCCGATCTCCCGGTCGATCGCGAGCGCTTGCTCGAACCGGCGGATCGCCGGGCGGGTCCGCCCCAGCCCCGCGTACGCGATCGCGGTGCTGCACAGCGCCGCAGAACGCCCCCGGCGCCAGCCGGCCCGATGTGCCAGGGCCGCCGCGGCACCGTACTCGATGGCTGCCTTTTCGAACTCGGCCGTGCGCCAGTGCAGGAACCCGAGGCTGAGGCGCATCGTCGCCTCGCCCAGCGGGTCACCGGCCCGGCGTGCGGCGGCCAGGCCGGTCTCCGCAACCGACAGCCACTGCGCCAGCGGGGCCCGCAGCCGCATGACGGAGTGCATCGCGCAGGCCAGCTGCCACGCCAGCCGGTCGCGACCGGTGGAGGCGGCGATGCCCAGCGCGCTGACCAGGTTCGGCCACTCGGTGGCCACCCAGTCGCGGGCGGTCACCAGGTCGGCGAACTCGGCCAGCGGCAATCCGTCTGGCGGCGGGTCGCGGGGCACCCGCAGCCGGGACACGCCGTTGAGGGCGATCGCGGCCCGGTCGGCGGAGTGCAGGTAGAAATGGAGCAGCCGGGTCGCCGCGGCCTCCCGTTCGCCGGGCGGGTCGTGCTCGGCGGCGAGCTGCGCCGCGTACTCCTGCAGCAGGTCGTGACTGACCAGCCTGCCCTCCTCGGAGACCTTGACCAGGTGCAGCTGGGCCAGCGCGTCGGCGAGCGGCTCGACGTCGGCCGGCGGCACGCCGGCCAGGGCGCCCAGCGCGGAGCTGGTCAGGCCGCCCGGCGCCGGCACCAGGCCGAGCAGCCGGAACATCCGGGCCGCGGCGGCCGGCAGCGCCTGGTACGACAGGTCGAAAGCCCGCCGTATCGTGGCGCTGTCGTCGCCCTCGACGCGTAGCCGCGCCATGCGGCCGCGCGCGGCGAGCTCGTCGACGTGCCAGCGCACGCCTAGGTGCGCCTGGTCCGCCAGCCGCGCCCCGGCGATCCGCAGCGCCAGCGGCAGCCGGCCGCACAGCTCCGCCAGCTCGGCGACGGCGGCGCAGTCACTGCCCAGCTTGCGGCGGCCGGCCGCCCGCGCGAGCACGTCCATGGCATCCGATGTGGACAGTACGTCGAGCGTGAGGCGCTGCGCGCCATCGACCGCCACGAGGCCGCTCAGCCGGTCGCGGCTCGTGACCAGAACCAGGCACCCGGGCCCGCCGGGCACCAGCGGCCGCACCTGGTCGGGGTCGGCGACGTTGTCGAGCACGAGCAGCACGCGGCGGCCGGCCAGCACCGAGCGGTACAGGGCGGCCTGCGCGTCAATGCCCATCGGGATGCGGTCGGCGGCGACGCCCAGCGCCACGAGCAGCAATGGCAGCGCCTCGGTGGCCGTCATGCGAGGGCCGGTGTGGAAGCCGCGCATGTCGACGAAGAGCTGCCCGTCGGGGAAGCGGTCGCTGACCCGGTGTGCCCAGCGCACGGCGAGAGTGGTCTTCCCAGCGCCGGGTGGCCCGCCGACGACGGCGATGACGGGTCCGCCGGAAGCGGGCTGGGCCGGAAGCAGGGCGTCCAGAAAGGACAGCGAGTCGGCGCGACCGACGAACCCGGCCACGTCGGCCGGCAGCTGGTGCGGCACGATCCATGCCTTGTCGGCGGGCGCCTCCGGCGCCGCCCGTTCCGCCTTCTCGGAGCGCGGGCCGGCGCTCGCTTCGAGCAGGCGCTGGTGCAGACTGGTCAACTCCTCGCCAGGCTCGATGCCGACCTCGGCCACCAGCCTCCGGCGGGTGTCGCGGTACAGGGCCAGGGCCTCCGCGCCACGTCCACTGTGGTGCAGCGCGGTCATCAACAGCACCACCGACCGCTCCCGGAACGGGTGCTCGGCCACCACCGCCGACAGCCCCGCGACGGCGTCAGCGTGCCGGCCGAGGTCGACGTCGATCGCGAGGCGCTGCTCGACCGCCGCCAGGCGTTCCTCGTCGAGGGCGGGGGCCACCGCGCTCGGCAGCCACTCCCCCGCGACGTCCGCGAACGCCGGTCCGCGCCACAGCCCGAGCGCCTCCCGCAGCCACTCGCCGCTGGCCGCGTCGCCGGCGCGCGCCCGCGCCACCAGATCCCGGAACCGGTACAGGTCGACCGCTGACCGGTCCACCGACAGCTGGTATCCATGGCCGGAGGTGGCGAGCTCGGCGACCCCACGGGCACCGGCCAACACCCGCCGCAGCCGCGCCACATATCCCTGTATCGCGTTGCGCGCCGAAGCCGGCGGCACCCCCGACCACAGGGCCGTCGAGATCTTCTCGACCGGCACGACACTGTCCAGGTTGAGCAGCAGCAACGCAAGGACGGTGCGCTGCTGCGCGGTCGCCGGCCCGAGGCGCCGGCCGTCTGTCCACACGCCGACCGGGCCGAGCACGCGGAACTCGACCTCGCTCATCGCCACCTCGCGAACTGGGCATCTCCTCGACGCCCGCGTCGAGAGTAATACGCCCCCGCGTCCGTTTCTCCCCTCACAACGCGCCTCCCCCGACCCCCCACTCCCCGCCGATCAAGGACAAACGCACGTGGTTCGATCTCCGATCCGCGTGCATTTGCCCTTGATCCACACGAAATCCCTTGATCAATGGCGGGACCTGCGCCGGGGCGGCCACCATAGGCCGCGGGCCGACCGCTGCGGCGCCCAGGGATCTGCTCAACCAGGCGGGGTTGAGCCGCCGCCAGCGCTGCGCGCCGGCGCGTTACGGCACATGCTCGACGGCGTGCTCGCCAGCAACAACCGGCTCGGCCATCTCGGCCATCTCGGCCATCTCGGCCGGCTCGGCCATCACGGCCGGCTCGGCCATCTCGGCCATCTCGGCCGGCTCGGCCAGGGGCGGCAGGGTCGTAGGGGCGGTCGCGCTCGTCGCCGCGACCACGCGCGGCGGCGAGCACCGCTCACGGAGTCATCCGACAATACAAACCGGCCAGGGACGGCTTCCGAC
>NZ_JAIBNX010000181.1:12604-17358 GCF_026130045.1 Micromonospora sp. CPCC 205371 | reverse complement strand
CGCAGCGCGGCGGGCGCAGCGCGGCGGGCGCAGCGCGGCCGGCGCAGCGCGGCACAGGCGAGCGCGGCGGGTGGGCGCGGGCGGTGGGGCGGGGCGGGGTTAGCCCTTGACGGCGCCCTGGGTGAAGCCGGCTATGAAGCGGTCCAGGAACAGGTTGAAGACCAGTGCGATCGGCAGCGCTACCAGCACCGTCGCCGCCTGCAACGACTGCCAGAAGAAGACGTCGCCGCGCACCAGCTCGGTCGGTACGCCGGTGGAGATGACCTTTTGGTCGGTCGGGGACACGAATGACAGCGCGTAGATGAACTCGCTCGCCGTCAGCGTGAAGGCGAACACGATCACCGCCACCACACCCGGGAAGGTCAACGGCACTACCGCCCGCCAGAATGCGCCGAGCCGGCTGTATCCGTCGACCATCGCCTGCTCCTCGATGTCGCGCGGCACCGCCTTGAGGAAGCCGATCAGCAGCCACACCGACACCGGGATCGTGATCGTCGGGTAGATCAGCACCAGCGACCATGTCGAGTCTTGCAGACCGACGGCCACCACCAGGCGGGACAGGGATAGGAAGAGCAGGCTGGGCGGCACCAGGTACACCAGGAAGATCGCCACGCCGAACCAGCCGGCCCACGGCCGGTCGAGGCGGGCCAGGGCGTACGCGGCCGGCAGCCCGAGCAGGAGCGTGATGCCGACGACGAGCGCGCCGACCCAGAGCGTGTTCCAGGCGAACGTGCCGAACGCGGTGTTCTGGAACAGGTACGTCACGTGGTCCGGGGTGGCCGGCCGGTTGTACAGGAAGGGATTGCTGGACGGGTTGTAGAGGTCGCGGTTCTGCTTGAACGCGGTGATGAGGCTCCACACGAACGGTGCGGCGCACAGGAACGCGGCGAGCGCCGCGGCGACGTACACGCCGATCCGGCCCGCGACGTGCCGGCGCGCGTACCGGCGGCGCAGGGCGGCGGCTTCCGCCGCACCGGGTAGCGCCGTCATCACCGCACCTCCATCTTCCGCACCGCTCGCAGGATCGCGATCGCGGCGGCCAGCAGCAGCGGGAAGAGGAACAGCGCGACAGCCGCGCCCTGCCCGACGTCTCCTCCGTCGATGCCGCGGAAGAACGCCCAGCTCGTCAGCACCTGGGTGGCGTTGTTGGGGCCGCCGTTGGTGAGCACGTCGACGACGGCCATGTCGGTGAACGTGAAGATGGCGCCGAACAACGCGGCCACCGCGATGACCGGCAGCGTCATCGGGATGGTGACCTCGAACATCCGCCGCCACCAGCCGGCGCCGTCGACTCGTGCGGCTTCATCGAGGTCGCGCGGGATCGCGACCAGGCCGGCCATGACGATCACCGCCGACAAGGGGGTGAGGCGCCACACGTGTACCGCGATGACCGAGCCCATAGCCAGTTCCGGCTCGCCGAGCCAGTACATGTTGGAGCCGGCGCCGAAGAGCGCGCCCGGCGCGCCGAGCAGCCCGAGCTGTCTGAGTAACCAGTCAATGGGCGAGAAGATCGAGTCGAGCATCCACAGCCAGGCGATCGCGCCGAGGGTGACGGGCGTGGTCCACGGCAGCAGTACCAGGAACCGCACCAGCCACTTGCCCTTGAAGTCGGCGATCAGGATGTTGGCGAGTATCTTGCCCAGTACGACGATGAGCACCATCGAGATGCCCGTGAAGATGAACGTGTTGCCCAGCGACCGCCAGAAGACCGGATCGTCGAAGACCCGGTCGAAGTTGCGGAAGCCGACAAAGTCGTACGACGGGTCGCCGGCTGTCACGTCGGAGAGTGCGAAGCCCACCGCGAGCACGAACGGCACCGCGACGAGCGCCAGGATGTAGACGACGCTTGGCATGAGGAAGAGCCAGGCGAGCGTACCCTCGCGGTCCGCGAGACGGCGTCGGGGCGGCCCTACAGCGGTCATGCCCGCTCCCCCGTGGCCGCCACGAAGAACCGCAGCCGGTGCCGCGCCACCGCGAAGTCGTACGTCTCACCCGCGCTGATCGGACTGTCCACAGTGGCGGGCAGCCGGGCCACCACGCGGGTTGCCTCGCCGATGCCGGTCACCGTGCCGTACACGTGCCGGTCGCCGGACAGGTACTCGATCCGGTCGACGGCGAGCGGCACCTTCTCCCGGTCGACGGTAGCCGGCAAGGCGTCGACCGGCAGCAGGTGCTCGGGACGGAACCCGACGAGCTGTTCGTCGCGCGGCACCAGGTTCATCGGCGGCGAGCCGATGAAGGTCGCCACGAACGTGTCGGCCGGGTCGTCGTACACGTCGACGGGCTTGCCGATCTGCCGCACCTTGCCGTGGCTCAGCACGGCGATGCGGTCGCCGAGGCCCATGGCCTCGACCTGGTCGTGCGTCACGTAGATCGTGGTGGTGGAGACCTCCTGCTGGAAGCGCTTCAGCTCGTCGCGGGCGCTGGCCCGCAGCTTGGCATCCAGATTGGACAGTGGCTCGTCGAGTAGGAAGACGTGCGGCTCGCGCACGAGGGCGCGGGCGAGCGCGACGCGCTGGCGTTCCCCGCCGGAGAGCTGCCGGGGCTTGCGGGCCAGCAGGTGGCCGATGCCGAGCAGGTCGGCCGCCCACTTCGCCTTGAGCTCCCGGTCGGCGCGCGTCATGCCCGCCGCCCGGAGCGGGAACACGATGTTTCCGAGCACCGTCTTGTGTGGATAGAGCGCGTAGCTCTGGAAGACCATGGCCACCTTGCGGGCGCGCGGCGGAAGCCCTGTCACGACGTGACCGTCGATGAGCACGTCGCCGGCCGTGGGCTGCTCCAGGCCGGCGATGGAGCGCAGCAGGGTGGTCTTCCCGCAGCCCGACGGGCCGAGGAGGACGAGGTACTCGCCCTCCTCGGTCGCCAGGTCGACGCCGTCGACGGCTCGCACTCCGTCGAACTGCTTGACGAGGTTGCGTACCTCCACGACCGCCATCAGCTACCGCCGCCCACGAGCCCCTGCGACCGCCACTTCGCGAACACCGGGTTGATTTGCGCCTCAGCGTCGAGAACCGCCTGCCGCGCGCTGACCTCGCCACGCGCCGCACGGGCGAACATGTTGGGGATGATGAACGTGTTGAACACCTCGCCCTCGGCCGTGTTGGACGGGCCGGGGTGGCCGATGTTCGTCGTCCACTTCGTCGCGTCTCTGAGGAAGGCCAGCTTGTCGGCCGGCTTCGAGCCGAACGGGTCGCTGGCCAGCCAGCCATCCCGCTGCGGGGTCAGCTTGTCCCAGGCGCAGAAGTCGTACAGCTTGCTGGCGTAGGTGGCGGCGGCGAAGTTCGCCGTGTAGTGCAGCAGGAACTCCTTGGCCGCGGTCGGGTTCTTCGCGTGCTTGGGGACGATCCAGTTGTACATCACGTGCTGCGCCGCGAGAGCGCCCTGCGTGCCACGCAGCGCGGGCACGAACGCGATGTCCTCGGCCACCTGCGGCGAGGTGCCCTGCGCGGTGCGGTACGCGGAGATGGAGTTGACCGCGTACGAGAGCTTGCCGGCCACCAGACCCTGGTTGTTTGAGGCCGCGTTCCAGGAGAAGACCTCGTTGGTCATGGTCTCCTTGAACAGCCGGCTCATGTACTCGACGGCGGCGACCGTCTGGTCGGAGTTGATGACGACGCGCTCGTTGGCGTCCTGTATGGAGGCGCCGTACGACCACATCAGCGCCCGCAGCACCATATTGGAGTCGATCTCCTGGGACATGCCAAGTCCCATCTGGACACCCTTGGACTTCTTGATTTCGGCGCCACCTTGGAGCAGCTCGTCCCATGTGGTCGGTCCCTTGGTGAAGCCGACCGGGCCCCACAGCGACGCGCGGAAGTTGCCGGGATCGGGCACCCAGCCCGGGGAGTACGCGAAGAACTTCTCGGTCGTCGGATTGAACGTCGACTTGCGACAGACGTCGAGCTGGTCACCCCAGCGTTTGACGGCCTCGTCGGTGATGTCCTTCATGTCGAGCACGCTCGGCTCGAACTGCGACAGCGGCGCGATGAACTGGATGACGTCGTGGCCCTGCCCGGCCTGGATCTCGGCCGCGATCCGGGTGGGGATCTGTGCCTGGTCGATGTGGTCGACGGTGGCCTTGACGCCGACCTTCGTGGCCCAGTCCTGTACGAACTTGTCGAACCAGGTGTCGTGGCTGGGTACGAAGTGGCTCCACAGCAAAATCTTCAGGTCGCCGGAGAGCTTCTCGCTGGGTTCGGTGAAGGTCTCGGCCGGTGCGCCGCCGGGGTTCGCCGCGGGCCCGCCCGGGCCGGGGTCCTCTTCGCTGGCGCAGGCGCCGAGCGACGCGAGTGTCGCGCCAGCCGCCACCAGCCCGGTGGAGCGCAAAACTGAGCGGCGACTCCGCCGAACGCCGAGGAAGGACGGACTTTCAGCCATCGCAGGCTCCTTCCCTTGAAGGGTATGAGCCTGACGTTAGTGCTATGTGACCCGGATCACTAGAGATCCGTTATCGAGGCGTGACCTAGCCATACGGCGGCGCATGACCTACCCGGCCCAGCCGGGGCGCACCAGTCCCGCCTCATAGGCGTACACGACGAGCTGCGCCCGGTCGCGGGCGCCGAGCTTGACCATCGCCCGGCTGACGTGCGTCTTCGCCGTCGCCGGACTGACAACCAGCCGCTCGGCGATCTCCTCGTTCGACAGGCCGGCGCCGACCAGCGCCATCACCCCGCGCTCGCGGGCGGTGAGCTGGTCCAGCGCCCGCGGGGGGGCGGGGGCCCGCCCGGGCGGCCCCCCCCCCGACGCGCGGGGGC
>NZ_JAIBNX010000181.1:0-12594 GCF_026130045.1 Micromonospora sp. CPCC 205371 | reverse complement strand
GCGGCGCGGGCGCCGGCCGGCGGGCCCGCGCCGCGAACTCGGCGATCAGCCGCCGCGTCACCCCCGGCGAGAGCAGCGCGTCGCCGCCGGCCACCGCGCGCACCCCGCGCAGCAGGTCGACCGGCTCCGTGTCCTTGACCAGGAAGCCGGCCGCGCCCACCCGCAGCGCCTCGAAGAGGTACTCGTCGAGCTCGAACGTGGTCAGGATGACGATCCGCGTGCCGGCCAGCGCGGGGTCGGCCGCGATCCGGCGGGTCGCCTCCAGCCCGTCGACGCCCGGCATCCGGATGTCCATGAGCAGCACGTCCGGCTTGGTCTCGGCGGCCAGCCGCACGGCCGCCACCCCGTCGGCGGCCTCCCCGACGACCTCGATGTCCGGTTCGGCGTCGAGCAACGCCCGAAAACCGGCCCGCACCAGCGCCTGGTCGTCGGCCAACAGCACGCGGATCATGAGTCCTCCGTGGGCAGGCGCGCCGACACCTGGAAGCCGCCGCCCTCAAGCGGGGCGGCCACCAGGGTGCCCCCCAATGCCTCGGCCCTTGCACGCATGCCGGCGATGCCATTGCCCGCATCATTCATCGAGGTAGCGCCCTCTCCGTTATCGGCCACCCGCACCGTTAGCACCCCGTCCCCGTACTCGATGATCACCGTCGCGGACGCCGCGCCGCCCGCGTGCCGGCGCACGTTCGTCAGCGCCTCCTGCACGATTCGGTACGCCGCCCGGTCGACCTCGGCGGGCAGCGACCGCTGGTCGCCCTCGACCTCGGTCCGCACCGGAAGCCCCGCACCGCTGGTCAACTCATCGAGCCGCGCCAGGCCGGGCGCGGGGCCGCGCGGGGCCACCTCGTCCTCCGGACGGAGTACCCCCAGCACCGAACGCACCTCCCGCAAGGCCTCGGCGCTCGCCGACTTGATCGCTGTCAGCGCCTCGCGGGCCTGCTCGGGCCGGCTGTCCATGAGGTGCAGCCCCACACCGGCCTGCACGTTGATCAAGGAAAGGTGGTGGCCGAGCACGTCGTGCAGCTCGCGGGCGATCCGCAGCCGCTCCTCGCTGGCCTGCCGCCGCTCCTGCTCGGCTCGCGCACGCTCCTGCTCCGCCCGGTACTTCATCATTTCGGCGAAGTGCTGCCGGCGTACCCGGTTGCCCTCCGCGAGGGCGATGCTGGCCGGCACCGCGACCGCGACGACCGCCGCCTGACGCCATGGTGGTCCGACGACGAGCAGGTAGCCGGCGTAGCCGGCGACCGCGACCACCCACGTGGCCGCGCGGTGTCCCACCGCGAAGATCGCGAAGAGCACGGCCAGAAAATACGGGCCGGTGGGTGCCGGCTCGGCCGCCGCGGCATACCCCAGTGCCGCCGCCACCGTCAGCACCAGCACGTGTACTGGTTGCCTCCGTCGCGCCAGCAGCGCTACCGGCCCGGCGAGCAGCAGCACGTACTCCAGCGCCCCGAGATCCGCCCCGCCGGTCCGGGCGCCTACCACCTGGACGACACCGGCGAGCACCGCGGCACCGGCCGTGCCCTTGTACCGCCGACCAGCCTCCACGCCTCGACGGTAGGTCACCGGCGGCAGGCGGCGCATCGGCCGCACGCCGTCCCCCACGTACGCCCGCGGGAGTACCCCCCACGCCGGGTACGCCGCTGGGCGTACCCGGAATGCCTCCGCCCGCCCGACGCCGTGCCCTCCCAAGGCGCGCAACCTGAAGGTATGACCGACACCGGACCCGGCGCCCGCCGTATGCGGGCATCCGACGCCGAACGCGAACAGATGGCGCAGATCCTGCGCGCCGCGATGACCGAGGGCCGGCTCGACCTCACGGAGGGCGAGCAGCGGCTGGCGACCGCCTACGCGGCGACGTACCGCGACGAGCTGGCGCTGCTCACCACCGACCTGCCCGACGGAGGCCGGCAGGCGCTGGCCGAGACTCCGGAGGCACGGGCTCAGATGCGCCGGGAAGCCGGGCGGCGTTTCAGCGGATTCGTCGTCGTCGCGGCGGTGCTGGTGGGGCTGTGGGCGCTCTCCGGGGCGAGCTTCTTCTGGCCCGCGATCCCGCTGGTGTTCATCTTCGTCGGGATGATGAGGCACCGCCATTACCACCACTACCACCGCGGGCGGGCGTGGCATGGGCCACCGTGGCGGTAGTTGATAGTGGACTGTCCCTCTGACACAGTGACCGCGCTCTGGGATATGGGGAGGGCGCGGACACATGATGGGACCGTCCCATGCGCTATCCGGCGCGGCCGTATGGCTGGCCGGATCGTGGGCGCTGGACAAGTTCGCCGGGTACGAGCAGTCGCCGCTGGCGATCGCCGTAGGCACAGCCGTATGCGCTGGTGGGGCGCTGTTTCCCGACCTCGACCTGTCCGGCAAGGTTACGCGTAACAAGGGCGGCGCCACGATCGCGCGCACGTTCGGCGTGGCGTCGCTGTTCGTGGCCGAGGTGATCGAGAAGCTGTCGCTGGGCGTGTACCACGCGACGAGGCTGAGCGATGACCCAGACCGGGAGAACGGCCACCGCACGCTGACCCACACGCTGCCGTTCGCGGCGCTGGTGGGGTGGGGTACCACGACGCTGTGCACCGCGTTCGGGAAGTGGGCCGTCATCGGCATCCTCTTCCTGATGATCGGCTTAGCGGTGCGCGGCCTGTTCGACGAGTGGGCCAAGCGGGCGGGCTGGGTGCTCGTCACCCTGATCTCGGCGGGCGCGGCGTACTACACGTACCTCGAACTGCCCGGCGACCGCGGGTACCCGATGCTCGGTCTGGCGGTCGGCGTCGGCTGCGTCGTGCACATTCTCGGCGACCTCATCACTAGCGCCGGCGTACCACTGCTGTGGCCGATACCGACCGGGAAGCGGATGTGGCGGATGATCGGCATGCCCGACGCGCTCGCCGTGAAGGTGGGCGGGGCGGTCGAGGTGTACGTGCTGCGCGGCTCGTTCACGATCATCTCGCTGCTGTGCGCAGCCGGCCTGCTGGCGCCATCCGTCCTTCGCCGCTTCAATATCGAGGTGTGAACGACGACGAGGTACCGGGGTTCTGGCGCGCGCTGGGGCTGCCCGGCCTGCACGACGTCCACGTGCACTTCCTGCCGCCCCGGATGCTGCGCAGGGTGTGGGCGTATTTCGACAGCGCCGGGCCGCTGGTCGGCATCGAGTGGCCGATCCGGTACCGGTGGTCCGACGCCGAGCGGGTCGCCCACCTCGACAAGTTGGGGGTACGGGCGTTCACCGCGCTGGCGTACGCGCACCGGCCCCGCATGGCCGCCGACCTCAACGCGTGGACGCTCGCCTTCGCCCGCGACACGCCCGGGTGCCTGCCGTCCGCGACGTTCTACCCCGAGCCGGGAGTACTCGACTACGTGACCGAGGCGCTGGCGGCGGGCGCGCGGGTGTTCAAGCTTCACCTCCAGGTGGGCGCCTTCGACCCGCTCGACCCGGCGCTGACCCCGGTGTTCGGGCTGCTCGCCGAGGCAGGCACGCCGATCGTCATCCACGCTGGCCACGCACCCATCGGCGCCGAGTACACCGGCCCGGAGCCGTTCACGGCGCTGCTCGCGCGGCACCCCCGGCTGACCACGATCGTGGCGCACATGGGCTCGCCCGACTACACGTCATTCCTCGATCTCGCTGTGGAGTACGAGCGGGTGGCGCTGGACACGACCATGGTCTTCACGCCGTTCTTCGAGAACTTCGTGCCGTTTCCTTCGGAGGAACGGGCCCGCCTGCGCGACCTTGGGCTGGCCGGAAAGGTGCTGCTCGGCAGCGACTTTCCGAACATCCCCTACCAGTACGCCGCCCAGCTCGACGGCCTGGCCGAACTGGATCTCGGCGACGATTGGCTGCGCGCGGTGTGCTGGGGCAACTTCGCCCGTTTGTTTACCATGGATCGTGCTCTTTGAGCGGCGGTTACGGGAAGGCATCGCCGACGGCTCGATCACGGCGGCGGTACGCCGGTGGCGCCGGCCGCAGGTGGTCGCCGGCCGCCACTACCGCACGGGCAACGACATCGTCGAGATGTCCACTGTGGAGCAGGTCGCACCCGGGGACCTGACCGCCGACGATGCCCGCTCGGCCGGGTACCCCGACGTGGCAACCCTGCTCGCCGACCTCAGCGGTCCGCCCGACGGGCAGCTGTACCTGCTCCGATTCCACCGGATCGACGGCACCCACCCCCGCGACGCCCTCGCCGCCGACGACCACCTCGACGCCGCCGGGGTGGCCGCCATCGACCAGCGACTCGCCCGCCTCGACCACGCCAGCCCCCGCGGCCCGTGGACGGCGGCGGCCCTCGGCGTGATCGCCGATCACCCCGGTGTGAGGGCGGCCGACCTGGCCGCGATGCTGAGCCGCGACACCGCGTCCTTCAAAATCGACGTCCGCAAGCTCAAGGCCCTAGGCCTGACCGAGTCGTTGGAGATCGGCTACCGCTTGTCCCCGAGAGGCGCGGCATACATGAACTACCGCCGCTAACCCTGTCGCGCCCGCCGCCACGCCGCTGCTGCGGCGCCGCGCCCCTTTTCGTCGATCAAGGGCAAACGCACGTGCTTCGATCTCTTTTCCGCGTGCATTCGCCCCTTGATCAATGCAAATGCCCTTGATCGGCGCGCGCGACGCGGCCGACGCCTAGGAGATCAGGTCCTGGAACTCGGCGGCCGTTAGACCGGCCTGCCGCAGGATCGACGCGAGCGTTCCCCGCTTGACGGTGCCATGGTGCGGCACTACGACCACGTTGCCCGCGGCGCCGCGATAGACGACATGGCTGCCCTTCGTTCGGACGCACACGAAGCCCGCTTTCAGGAGCGCTTGCTCGACCTTCCGGAACGGATGGTCGAGCAAGCGCGGGGCTCACGCCGCTTTTCCGACCTGAAACGAGGTCACGAACGGCGTCGCCTCGATGGCCGGCTGCGCTGCTTCCTCCAGGTAGACCTCTACGGCTTCGCGCAGGTTGGCCAGAGACGCGTCGAGCGTCTCGCCCTGACTCGCGACATCAAGCTCAAGACACCGGGCGACGTACCAGTCATCTTCCTGATGCACCGCCGCTGTGAACGTCCGGACCAATCCCGTCATGTTACCGAGCGCAGCCGGCCGCGACTGCCTGGTGGGACCACGCCTCTAGTTTGGTGCTTGGAGGCTGAAGGTCTTCAGGGTGGCGGGGCTGTCCAGGCGGGTGCCGTCGGCGATCCTGTCGCAGGCTATGTCCAGGACCTCGTGTTTGTGGGCCAGCAGGTACGGGCGGGCGCCCACATCCGCGTGGGCCACCGTTGCTATGCCGGACCAGTGGCGACGGCCGAAGAGCATCGGGTAGCTGCGCCTGCCCTCGTATGTCGCGCATACGAGGGCGTCCGCGTATGGCAGGGCGGCGACTCGACGTGCCGCGTGGGCCGTCACGCCGGGCATGTCGAGCGGCACCACGAGCACCGCCTCGGCGTCGGAGTCGGTCAGGGCGCGCAGGCCGGCCCGCAGCCACGAGCCGCTGCCGGTGCCCCAGGCCTTGTCGACCACCACCTCGGCGCCTGCCAACGTGGCCACCGACCGTACCTTGTCGGCCGCGGCCCCGAGCACCACGATGACCGGCTCGCAGCCCGCCTCGCGAACGACGGCCAGCGCGCGGTCCACCAGCGGCGTCTCGCCCTGGCGCAGCAAAGCCTCCGGTCCGCCGATCCGGCGCCCCCCGCCGGCGGCGATGACCATCCCCGCGGTTCCCCCCAATGCGACCACCTCCGCGCGGTGTCGCACCTCAGTGTCGCCTGTCGATCTTTAAGAGGGAAGGGTCACTTCGCGTCCGCGTAACAGTCGACGACCGACACCTCGATGGGGAACCGCACGGCGGTGTCGCCGAAGAGCAGCTCGCCGGCCCGGGTGGCTGCCCAGTGGACCGCATCGGCGACCTCGCCGGCGCGGTCGGCCGGGCAGTGCACCATCACCTCGTCGTGCTGGAAGAACACCAGCTCGGCGCCGGTGCCGGCGAGCCGGCCGCGGAGGGTCGCGAGCAGCGTCAGCGCCCACTCGGCCGCGGTCGCCTGGATGACGAAGTTGCGCGTGAAGCGCCCCCGAGCCCGAGCACCGGCACCGTCCTCGCTGAAGCCGAGCGGCACGGATGACGGTGGGCAGGTGCGACCCAGCCAGGAGCGGACCAGGCCGCCACCCTCGCCCGTGCGGGCGGCAGCCTCGACGTAGTCGAACGCGGTCGGGTAGTGGCGCCGGAGCGTGGCGAGCGCCGGGATCGCGGCGCCGCCGGTCTGGCCGTACATGGCGCCGAGCAGGGCGACCTTGGCCTTGGCCCGGTCACCGGCGAACGAGTCGGTGGCGAGTGCGGCGTACAGGTCGCCGGAGGCGGCCGCCGCGGCGAGCCGGGCGTCGCCGGAGACCGCTGCCAGCACGCGCGGTTCGAGCTGACCCGCGTCGGCTACGACGAGCTTCCAGCCCGGGTCGGCGACCACGGCGCGCCGGACGACCTTTGGGATCTGGAGGGCTCCGCCGCCCCGGGTGGCCCAGCGGCCGGACACCACACCGCCCGGCACGTACTCCGCCCGGAACCGCCCGTCGCGCACCCACGCGTCGCACCAGGCCCAGCCATGCGCGGTCCAGATGCGGTAGAGCTCCTTGTATTCCAGCAGGAGCGGCACCGCCGGATGGTCGACGTCGCGCAGCGACCACGCCCGGGTGTTGGGCAGCTGGATGCCGGCGCGGGCGAAGGCGCGCAGCACCTCGGCCGGGGACTCGGGGTGGAGGCTGCGGACGCCGAACGCGTCGTTGATGCGGGCGGTGAGCTCGGCGAGGCGCCGCGGCGGGCCACCGACGGCCGAGGGCTCGCCGAGCAGCTCGACGAGGAGCTTGTGGTGGATGTCAGCGCGCCAGGGCAGCCCGACGGCGCCCATCTCCACGGCGATCAGCGCGCCAGCGCACTCGGCGGCCACCAGCAGCTTGAACCGCCCAGGATGGTCAACCGCCACCATTCTAGAAAGCTGCTGAGAGTACACCTTGGACAAGATCTCGGGGTCGTCGGCCGGCGGCGGCGCGTTGTCGAAGAGGGTGCCCTGGCCGTCGCCAGGGGGTGCGGCCGCCCTCGGCGGCGGGTCGGGTGGCACGGGCGTGCCGGCGAGCCGCGCGTGCGCGGCGGCGAGCGATCTGGGCTCACCCCACCGCCCGTCGTATCCGAGCAGCAGCGCCTCGGTCAGCTCGATGTCGTGGCAGCGGGCGACCCGGACCCCGGCGCGCAGGAGCGGCGGGTAGGAGGTCGCCGTTGACCCCCACACCCGCCGCCCGTCGACCTCCACGGCCGCATTCTGCACCCGCGGACCGACAAAAAGCCGCTACTTGACGGCGCCGGCCGTGAGGCCCTGCTGGATCTGGCGCTGGAAGAAGCCGTACATGACGATCATCGGCAGGATCGACAGCGTCAGCGCGGCGAACAGGGCCGCCCAGTCCGCTTCGTACCCGGCCTGCACCGAAATACTCGCGATGCCCTGGGTGAGGACCCACTTCTGGTCGGCGTTCTCACCCTGCATGAGCGCCACGGGCAGCAGGTACTGGTTCCACTGCCCGAGGATGTTGAAGATCGTGAGGCTGACGAGGCCCGGCTTGGCCATCGGCATCATGACCTGGAAGAACAGCCGGGTGTGCGAGGCGCCGTCGATCATCGCCGCCTCGGCCACCGAGTTCGGCAGCGTCTTGAAGAAGGCGGCCAGGAAGAACACGGTGAACGGCAGCGAGTACGCGATGTAGACCAGGATCAGTCCGGTGTACGTGTTGAGCAGGCCCAGGTTGTTGACCACGAGGAAGAGCGGCACCAGGGCCAGGAACACCGGAAACGCGAGCCCGGATACGAACAGGTAGTAGATGAACCGGTTGCCGAAGAACTTGTACCGGGCCAGCACGTACGCCGCCATCGAGCCGAGCAGCATCGTGCCGGCGGTGCTGATCGAGACGACGAACACGCTGTTGAGGAAGTAGCGCCCGACGTGCGCCTCGCTCCACGCCCGCGCGTAGCTGTCGAAGTTGAACGTCGAAGGCAGGGCGAACGGGTTGCCCAGGAAGATCTCCGTGTTGTTCTTGAACGAGGCCATGACGGTCCAGGCCAGCGGCGCGATCACGAGGATCGCCCAGACCGCCAGGCTGAGGTGGGCAAAGCCCGACAAGACCTTTACTTCACGACGCTCCGTCGAAGCCGGCGCCGCCTGGCGAGTCGCCTCGCGGGTCAACAGTGCCACCGGTACCCCTTAGAGCTCGATCGTCTCGCGCCGGCTCACCCGGAGGGTGAGCGCGGCGAACGTGATGGTCAGGAAGAACAGGGCGACGCCCATCGCGGAGGCGTAGCCGAACTGGGAGTAGGAGAAGGCGTTGCGGTAGATCTCCATACCGAGCACCGTGGTGGCGCCGTCCGGCCCGCCCTGGTCGACCGAGAGCACCTGCACGATCGCGAACGCGTCGAACGCCGCGATGCCCAGGTACACCCACGCAACCTGAAGCGTGTCCCACAGCAGGGGCATCGTGACCCGGAAGAACATGCTGCCCCGGCCGGCGCCGTCGAGGGTGGCCGCCTCGTAGATGTCCTTCGGGATCGAGGCCATGCCCGCCGAGAAGAGCACCACGTAGAAGCCGACGGACTGCCAGACCAGCACGGCGATGATGGCCCACAGCGCGATCCTCCCGTTGGCCATGAACAGCACCGGGTCGATGCCGAAGAAGCCGAGGAAGCCGTTGAGTAGGCCGCTGTCGTCCGGGGCGTACACCCGTTGGAAGATCACGCCGATGATCACGATGGCGAGGACCTGGGGGAAGAAGAACACGAATCGGTAGAACCTCGACCCCCAGACCCCCGTCATCACGCCACCGCGCGAGCCGCCCCCCACGTTCAGCAGGAACGCGAAGAACAGCGCGATCACGATGGTGACCAGCGGCAGGGCAAGCAGCAACAGGCCGTGGTGCCGGACGGCCTTCCAGAAGACGTCGTCTTGCAACAGCCGCTGGAAGTTGTCCAACCCGATGAACTTGGGGTTCGCCGAGACACCGCGCCAGTTGGTCATCGCGAGGTAGAACGCCTGTAGGTACGGCGCGATCACGAAGGTCACATAGAGCGCGACCGGTGCGGCTAGGAAGCCGACGATGAAGGGGTACTTGCCGTGCCGCATGACTAGAACCTCAGCGCTTGAACTTCTCGATGGACGGGTCCTTCTTCACGGCGTCCGCGACCTTCTGCATGCGGGTCACGAACTTGTTGGCGTCGCCACCCGAGAACATCAGCTCGTTGGTGGCCGCGCGGCACTCGTCGTCCATCTTCTTGTACCAGGTGTCCCAGCGGTACGCGAAGTAGTCGCTGCCGGCCGTCTTGAGCATGGCCTCGCTGCTGGTCAGGCCGGGCGAGATCGTCAGGCCCTCGGTGGCGCCCTGCACCACGGTCAGCACCTTGGTCAGCTCGGTGAAGCCCTTGGCGCCCTCCTTCGACAGCATGTGCCGCAGGTACTCCATGCCGCCGCGCGGGTTCTTGCCCTTCGCGGCGACGAAGTACATCTCGCCGGCCGCCGCGTAGATCGCCGACTGCGGGAGCTTGTCCGACGCGGTGGCGCTCGGCAGCGGCATGACGGCGTAGTTGAAGCCGGCCGGGGTGTCCTTGGCCTGCTCGTTCTCCAGCCACGAGCCGCTCGGGTAGAGGCCGACCCGGTACTGGTTCTGCTGCAACTGGACCTCGGTGTGGCGCAGGCCGAGGTGCGACTTGAGCATGTACTTGTTGCCGATCTCGCCCCACAGCTGCGCGGCCTGCTTGACCGCGTCGACCTGCCAGGCCCCGTCCTCGAGGTTGTCGATGTTCTTGAGAACGTCCGCGCCACCGATCTTCGCGGCGGTGGTGAGGATGACCAGGTACTGGTAGTAGGCGGCGTTCGCGCCGGCGTACGCGTACGGCGTGATGCCCTTGGCCTTCATGCTGTCGAGCAGGGCGGTGAACTCGGTCCAGGTCTTCGGCACGGTCCAGCCGTTGTCCTTGAAGAGCCTGTCCGAGTACCAGAGGCCGAAGACGGTGAACGCGTAGTTCAGCACGTACGGCTTGCCGTTGAACGTGCCCTGCTCGACCGTGCCCGGCACGAGCGTGTCCTTGACGGTCTTGCCGGCGATGTCGAGCGACGGCGCGTCGAACAGCTCGGTCAGGTCCTGCACCTGCCCGGCCTGCACGAGGGCGCCCTGGTCCATCAGCTTCGAGCCGGCGTTGTTGACCATGTCCGGCGGCGTCTCGCTGGTGAACCGCGGCTGCAGCACGGTGGCGATCTCCTCCGCCTGGGAGAACTTGACGTTCGCCTCGGGGAAGGACTTCTTGTACGACGGGATGTGCACGTCGGTGGCGTACTTGGTGCCGAGGCCGCCGTTGAAGATCACGACCTCGAGTTCGGCCTTGGCGTCGACGCCTAGTGGGTTCTTCTCGCTCTTCTCGCCCTCGGCCTGGTCCTGCGTGTCGTCATCTCCGCCGCCGACACACGCGCTGAGCAGCCCGGCGGCGGGGGTCGCGAGCAGGCCCGCGGCAGCCGCCTTCTGCAGGAATGTGCGTCGATCCTCTGACATTTGGGGGTCTCCTTCTAACTCGTTGAGCGTGACTTGTGTCCGTCGACCGCCTGAGCGGTCCGCTGGAATGCCGCGTGTGCCCTGTCGTGGGTGCGCTGCGCCACCGCGATGTAGAGCAGGTCGAGCACCACGAGCTGGGGATGGCGCGCGGAGAGCGCGTCGGGGCGGAACGTCGTCGCCTGTGTGGCCGTGACGAGCACGATGTCGGCCAGCTCCGCGAGGGGGGAGTTCGGAAAGCTGGTGAGGGCGACGGTGGTGGCGCGGTGGCTGCCGGATTCGGCCAGCATCTCGATGATTTCCCGCGTCTGCCCGCTGTGGGAGATCCCGAGTGCCACGTCGCCGGCGCGGAGCAGCGCCGCGCCGGCCAGTCCATTGTGTACATCGGTCCACGCCCACGCCGGGACGCCGATGCGATGGAGGCTGAACTGCATCTCCTCGCCGACCAGCGCGCTGCCGCTGGCGCCGAAGATGATGACCCGGGTCGCGCCGGCGATCGCGTCGGCGGCCCGCTCGACCTCGCCGAGATCGAGCAGCGCCGCGGTGTCGTGCATCGAGCGGGTGTCCGCGGCCATGATCTGGCCGAGCACCCGGTCGAGCGGGTCACCGGGCTGGATCTCCCGCCCGATGTCGACGGTCCACCCGGCCGCACGGGCTCGCCCGGTCTCCGCGGCGATGCCGAGCCGCAGCTCGGCGTACCCCTCGAAGCCCAGCGCCCGGCAGAACCGGGTGATGGTGGCCGGCGAGGTGCCGCTGCGCTCGGCAAGCTCGACAATCGTGGCCCGCGCCGCGGCGTCCGGGTCGGTGAGCACCTGCTCGGCGACCCGCTGGAGCGCCCCGGTGAACTCCGGCAGCTTGGCGCGGACGGTCGTCAGCACACCATCACGCACGACCGACCACCTTTCAGAAAGGAGTGTTAACTGATAGTGGTAAAAGTTCTTACTAAGAGGGCCACCTTGTCAAGGTGTTGGGTGAAGTTTTCAAACTGTTACCGTGGGTAAGCGCTTTCACCGCCCGGTTTCGGCCACGATGGCGGAGTGTTTGATCCACTCGTGATCGGCCTGGATGTCGGCGCCACCTCGACCCGGGTCCTCGTCGCCTCGATCACCGGCGAGCGGCTCGGCACCGGGCTCGCCGGCGGCGGCAACCCCACCTCGCACGGCGCTCCAGCGGCCGCGATCGAGTGGGGCCGCGCTCTCAAGCAGGCCCTCGCCGACGTCGACCCGACCCGGGTACGCGCCGGCACGATCGGGCTCGCCGGGGTCGGCCGGCTGCGCGACGACCCGGAGAGCCTCGCCGAGTTCGACCGCACCTGGCACGCGGCGGGGCTGCGCTGCCCGTACACGCTGGTAGGCGACGCGCTCGTCGCCTACGCCTCGGGTACCGCCAGCCCGCGCGGCACCGTGCTCATCGCCGGTACGGGCGCGATCGCCGCCGAGGTCGACGGCTTCGCGCTCGGCCGGGTCGCCGACGGCCACGGCTGGCTGCTCGGCGACGCCGGCTCCGGCTTCTGGTTGGGCCGCGAGGCGGTGCGCCGCACGCTCGCCGCCATCGACGCCGGGCACCCGCTCGGCCCACTGGCGCGGGCCATCCTCACCGAGTTGCTGGGTGGCACCGAGATCGCCGCGCGCCCGCGGGACACCGTCGACCTACTCGTCCAGCGGGTCACCCGCCGCCCGGCCATCGAGCTGGCACGCTTGTCACCGTTCGTGACCAGCCTGTACGCGGACGACCCGACCGCCGCGGCGGTGGTGAGCGAGGCGGCGGCTCACCTCGTGGAGAGCGTCTCCCGGGTACGCGCGGAGGGAGACACGACACCGGTGGTCCGTGCCGGCAGCCTGCTCACCGCGGACACCCCTCTGGCGACGGCTCTAGCCGACGCGTTGTCGTCGCGCTGGCCCGACGCGGCGTTGAAGCTGGCCGGCGACGGCGCCGCGGCCGGCGCCTGGCTGGCCGCCCGCACCCTCCCCGGCGTGGACGCCGCATCCCTCCACGCCGCGCTCCTCCCCTCTTCGTGATCAGGGCGACCCTCAAGTCGCTAT
>NZ_JAIBNX010000180.1:8450-17378 GCF_026130045.1 Micromonospora sp. CPCC 205371 | reverse complement strand
GGGGGGGGGGGGGGGGGGGGGCGGGCCCGGGGGCCCACGCGCCGCGCGGGGGCGGGCCGGCTAGGAGATGTCGCGGGTGCGCATCAGGAGCGTGCCGACCGTGCCGGCCACGATGGCGTACCCGACCAGGACCAGGGCGCCTGCCCACTGCGGCGGGTTGCCTGGCAGTTCGGTGCCGGACACCATCAGCTGCGATGCCAGCGACGGCACCAGCAGTTGCAGGTTGTTGAACCAGTCGCCGAACCGGTCGGCCAGTACCGTGAAGAAGATCGCGGCACCGATGTAGCCGGCGAAGTACAGCACCAAAGCGGTGATCGTGGCGCCGATCTGGCTGCGGATGAGCACGCCGAAGCCGACGCCGAAGATCGCCCACAGCAGGTATGCCAAGGCGTTCAGCGAGATCGCCCGCCATACTGCCCCGTCGCCCAGGTGGGCGGCCTCGTCGTTGGCGCCCATGATGAGTGCGCCGATCGGCAGGTTGGCGGCGGTGGTGATGACCCACAGCACCAGCCCGAACATGCTCGCCGCGAACAGCTTGGCCAGCACGACGCGGGTGCGGTGCGGGGTGGTCAGGAACGTCGTGGTGACCGTCTGGTGGAAGTACTCGTTCGTCACCACGATCGCGCCGAGCAGCATGACGATGGCGACGCCGAAGAACTGCCCGTTCGTGTAGAGGTTGGCGGCGACGTTCGCGGGATCGCTCGCCGCGATGATCTGCTCGGCGTCTTCGGGCGACATGCCTTCGGTCGACGAGGGGTCGAGCAGGAAACCCGTCTGCAGGCCGTTGATCAGCAGTGTCAGGCCCCAGAGCGGGAGGGTGATCAGCAGGAAGATCCACCACGTGCTCGTGGTGCGGATCTTGAGGAGTTCCGCGCGGATGAGGTTCATCGGATGGCCGCCTTCCCCGCGGTCAGCTCCAGGAACACGCGCTCCAGGTCGGGGCGCTCGGTGGTCAGCTCATGCAGCTCGACGCCCGCCTTCAGCGCGGCGCGCCCGACTGTGGGCGCATCGACGCCGGTGACCAGCAGGACGCCGTCGCCGTTGGGTGTGACGGTCGCGCTCTCGGTGGACTTCAAAGCGGAGACCAGCTCGGTCGCCTGCGGGGTGCGCACGCGCACCTGCGCGGTGTGCGCCATCGAGTCCATGACCTGCGAGACCGTGCCCTGCCGGACCAGCTTGCCGGCCGCGATGATCACCAGGTCGTCGGCTAGCAGCTGCATCTCGGACAGCAGGTGGCTGGAGACCAGCACCGTGCGGCCCTGCGAGGCGAGCGACTTGAGCAGGTCGCGCATCCAGCGGATGCCCTCAGGGTCGAGCCCGTTGGCCGGCTCGTCGAGGATCAGCACCCGTGGGTCGCCGAGCATGGCGGCAGCGATGCCGAGACGCTGGCGCATGCCGAGCGAATACCCCTTGAACTTGCGCTTCGCGGCCGGGGTCAGCCCGACCAGCGCCAACGCCTCGTCAGCGCGCTGGCGAGGGAACCCGGCCGCCGCGCAGATGACCCGCAGGTGGTTGACGCCGGTGCGTCCCTTGTGGGCGCTGGACGCCTCCAGCACCGCACCGACGTGCCGGAGCGGATCGGTCAGGTCGGCGTACCGGTGACCGCCGATCGTCGCCTCGCCAGCCGTGGGTTTGACCAGGTTGAGCATCATGCGGAGCGTGGTGGTCTTGCCTGCGCCGTTCGGCCCGAGGAAGCCGGTTACCCTGCCGGGCGCCACCGTGAACGACAGGTTGTCGACGGCCCTGACGTTTTTATAGAGCTTCGTCAGTCCGGAGACGACGATCTGCCCGTCAGCCATTGTTCTCCTCCCGTGAACGCGCTCGCGTCATCGTGCGCGCCGTCACACAGGGTGGCGGGCGGGCGCAAGTACGTCAAACCGTCACCGCTATCCATGTGGCTCGGGCCCGCGCCAGCGGAGCGCCGTCCGGCCCGTAAAGCGCCGTGTGCACAAGGGCCTTACGGCCCTCGGTCGCCGCGAGCGCTCCGACCACCACGCACTCTTGACCGGGTACTGGCAGCGCCCGCACCTGTACCGCGATGCGCCCGAGCACGTAGGGCCTTCCCGGACCGATGATCGCCCAGCCGCCGGGGCAGTCGAGGGCGGCCCACACGGTCGGCGCGGTCACCTCAGCCGGCACCGTCCACGGTGCGGCGGTGCGGTCGCCGGGCAGCTGGCCAGGGAAGATGCGCAGCCCGCCGGGGTGCTCCGGGCCGCAGACGTAGCAGGTGGGGAACGGGTGGTCGGTGAATCCGGGGTACGCCTTGGACGCGGTGACCGCCTCGGCGGGACTGACCGGTGGCACGGTGACGGCGATCGGCTCGGCCGGCGCCAGCGTGGCGACCACGGTGCCGTCCGGCGCCCGCACCTCGCCGTCGGCCGTGGTCAGCGGGGTGTCGAGGGGCGGTGGCCGCCGGAGGGTCACCTCCAGCGGGCGTCCAGCGGCGAACACGCCCGCGGAGTACCCGCCGTTGCCCGAGCCGGGCGGCCCGTTGAAGCGAGCCGGGATGATCACCGGTCCGCCTTCCGGATCACGTGCTTGAGGCCGGACCAGGTGTCGTCGATCGCGCATACCTTGACGTCTACCCGGCCGCTCGCCAGCGCGTACTCCCTGACGACGTTTTCGTTGAGGTCGGTCCGGATGCCGGACGACCGCTTCGGCCACGCGATCCACAGCGCGCCTGCGGGCGTCGTCAGCGGGTGCAGCACCGGCCAGCGCTCGGCCAGCCGCGCATGGTCGGGGCAGAAGCACAGCACCACGTCGTATGGTGCGGTGCCGGGGCTGAGATCGGGCGCTATCCCGTCGAGGGCGAAACCGTCTGGAGCGCCGTCGAGGAGCACCCGCGAGTCGGGGCCTATGCCCAACTTTCGGGCCAGCGGAGTTCCCGAATATCCGGCCACGCCCTACGGTCTCACAAGCGCAAGACGGCCGACATGCCGGAGCAACTCACCGATCACCGACGGTGCCTACACAGAGAGCATGGCTGTACTCCTCACCGCCGACGCGCCCAAAGGCGCCACCGGCACCAGCGGATACTCGCTGCTGATCGCCGACGATGCCGCTCAGGTTGCCGCCGCACAGCGGCTGCGTCACGCGGTCTTCGCAGACGAACTGGGCGCCGATCTGCCCTCCGCGGTGGATGGACGCGACGTCGACGAGTTCGACGAGCACTGTGACCACCTGATCGTCCGCGAGGAGCCGAGTGGGACCGTGGTCGGCACGTACCGGATGCTGCCGCCGAAGAACGCGGTGGCGGCCGGCCGGCGGTACGCGGACACCGAGTTCGACATGTCCGCGCTGAGCCCGCTGCGCGACCACCTTGTCGAGACCGGACGGTCCTGCGTGCACCCCGATCACCGCTCCGGTGCCGTCATCAACCTGATGTGGGCCGGCATCGCCCGGTACCTGCATCTGAAGAACCTGCGGTGGCTGGGCGGGTGCGCCTCGGTGCCGCTTCCCGCGGCCGCCGGCGTGTGGCAGCTGGCCAGCGCCAAGCACCTGTCGCCGCCGGCCCTACGGGTGCGCCCGCGCCGGCCGTGGCTGGCCGAGCCGGGGGCGGCCGAGTCCGTCGCCGCGCACACCGGCCGCCCCGCGGTTCCACCGT
This sequence comes from Micromonospora sp. CPCC 205371, assembly GCF_026130045.1. Lineage (GTDB taxonomy): Bacteria > Actinomycetota > Actinomycetes > Mycobacteriales > Micromonosporaceae > Phytohabitans. Next base: position 13,774 of record NZ_JAIBNX010000180.1, on the reverse strand, counting down.
TGCTGCGCGGGTACCTGCGGCTGGGCGCCTGGATCTGCGGCGAGCCCGCCTTCGACCCGGCCTTCGGCGTCGCGGACTTCTACGTGCTGCTGTCGATGGATCGGGTGGATCCCAGATATCGGCGGCATTTCCTCGGAGCCACCCGGTGAACGCTCTCTGGCAGCCGCGGTCGACGTGCGGGCCGGCCTGCCTGCCGGCCGCTGACAGGGGTGCGCGCGCCTCGCGGGTGCGGCAGGCGGCCCGGCTCGTGGCCCTGCTCGGCGCGCTACTGCTCGGCGTGACGCTTCTCCCCGTACTCCCGCTGCTGAATGGGAACCGGCGGCGAGCTGCCGGGCGGACCTGGGCGCGCGCGGTGCTCGGGGCTCTGGGTGTGCGGCTGGTAGCGCGCGGCCGGCCGCCCGCCGGGCGGGCTCTGCTGGTCGCGAACCACATCTCGTGGCTGGACGTCGTCGCGCTGATGGCGGCCGTGCCGGTGCGGTTGGTGGCCAAGCACGACGTGCGGCGGTGGCCGGTGATCGGCGCGCTCGCCGCCGCCGGCGGCACGATCTTCATCGACCGGACCCGGCCGCGGAGCCTGCCGGTCACGGTGGCCGAGGTCGCCGCGGCGCTGCGGGCGGGCGGCCTGGTCGCGGCGTTCCCGGAGGGGACGACGTGGTGCGGCGCCGCGGCAGGACGGTTCCGCCCGGCGCTGTTCCAGGCGGCGCTGGACGCGGGTGCGACCGTGGTGCCGGTCTCGATCCAGTACGGGCGGGGTGCGACCACGGCGGCGTTCCTGGGCGACGACAGCCTGTGGACGTCGTTGCGGCGGGTGCTCGCGGTGCCGAGGCTGGAGGTCACGCTGACGGCGACGCCGGCGCTGCACCCGGAGGCGGCCGCGACGCGCCGGCAGCTCGCCCGGGTGGCGGAGTCGGCGGTGAGGGGGCGCGTGTCGCAGTTCGGACTCGCGGCTTAGTCCTTGGCTATCGCGATGTATCGCGTTATGCTTCGGGCATGACTAGTTGGACGGTGGAGGAGCCGCGCCGGTTCAGCTTCGAGGAGCCGGTCACCAGCCTCGTTGTGCACCTCATTGCCGGCCGGCTCAACGTGGTCGGCACCGACGGCCCCGCGCGGGTCGAGATAGCCGCGCATGGCGGCAAGCCGCTCATCGTGGAGCACGAAAACGGGCGCCTCGCCGTCCGCCACGAGATCAAGAAGTGGTCGTGGAAGGGCTGGCCAGAGTTCTCGTGGTGGTTCGGCCTCGGCAAGAAGTACCGCGCTGACGTGTCCATCGCGGTCCCGACCGGCACCCGCGCCCGCCTGCGCGTCGTCAGCGGCACGGCGATCGCGTCCGGCCTTCGGGTGGACACCGACGTCGACGTCACCTCCGGCCGGATCACGCTGATGGGCCTCGGGGGTCGCACCGTCGCCAAGCTCGTCTCCGGGCCGGTCGAGGCGCTCGGCATCGTCGGCGACCTCACGATGGAGACCGTGTCCGGCGAGCTGGTGCTGGCCGACAGCCCTGCCCAGCGGGTGCACGCCCGCGCCGTTTCCGGCTCGATCACCTGCGACCTCGACAACCCGCGTGACAGCGAGATCCGACTCGGCACCACGTCGGGCGGTGTCACGGTGCGCATCCGGGAAGACAGCGACCTCAGCGTCCAGTTGCACACCGACTCCGGGCGGATCACCAGCGCGTTCCCCGAGCTACGGTCCAGCGACTCGCTGAGCTGGCCCAGGGACGCACACGGCGTGCTCGGCAGCGGTGCTGGCAAGCTGTGGGCGAACACCTCGTCGGGCAGCATCTCCCTGCTTGCTCGGCCGGCCCCGGACCCTGAGGACGTCGAATGACCGCCGTGTTCAGCCATGGACGGCTGCGGCTGTACCTGCTCAAGCTGCTCGACGACGGCCCCAAGCACGGATACGAGCTGATCAGGCTGCTGGAGGAGCGCTTCCTCGGCCTGTACGCGCCCAGCGCCGGCACGATCTATCCGCGGCTCGCCCGGATGGAGGCCGAAGGGCTGGTCACGCACACCGCGGCGGGTGGCCGCAAGGTGTACGAGATCACCGACGCCGGCCGCACCGAGCTGCGCGATCGCGCCGGCGAGGTGGCCGCGCTGGAGTCCGACATCCGGGCCTCGGTCGAAGACCTGGCGTCGCTGGCCAACGAGATCCAGCACGAGGTGCGTGGGTCGGTCCGCGACCTCAAGCGGGAGCTTCAAGAGGCGACCCGTGAGACCCTGCGTGGTGGCGGTGGGGTGCCGCCGCGGCCCGCGCCGGCGTACGCTACGCCCGGCACCGCCGAGGAGCTCGACCGGCGCATCGAGGCGTTCGCCGCTGAGGTGCGCACTCTGGTACGGGGTGCCCGACTCACCGAGACGCAGGCGCTGGCAGCCGTGCGCGCACTCGACACGGCGCTGTCGGCGCTACGGAGGGTGTTCCGGTAAGCCTGAGATCACTCTCAGCTTGTTCTCAGCCAGTCCTCAGGCGTATGCCAGTCCGAGGGGCCAGTATGGTTCCATGGCCGCACCACAGACTGAGGCGAGACTGCTCGTCGTCGAGGACGATCCCAACATCCTCGAGCTGCTGTCGGCCAGCCTGCGCTTCGCGGGGTTCGACGTCTCGACCGCCACCAGCGGCAGCGCCGCCGTATCCGCGGCCAAGGACCGTCGACCCGATCTCGTGGTGCTCGACGTGATGCTGCCCGACCTCGACGGCTTCGAGGTCATCCGGCTCATGCGGGAGTCGGGCACGCGCACGCCGGTGGTTTTCCTGACCGCGCGCGACGCGACCGACGACAAGATCCGTGGGCTCACGCTGGGCGGCGACGACTACGTGACCAAGCCGTTCAGCCTCGAAGAGCTGACCGCGCGCATCCGCGCCGTGCTGCGCCGCACCACCAGCGGCGACCGGTCGCCGTCCCGGCTCACCTTCGCCGACCTGGAGCTCGACGAGGAGACGCACGAGGTCTACCGGGCGGGCCAGCGGGTGCAGCTGTCGCCGACCGAGTTCAAGCTGCTGCGATACCTGATGCTCAACGCCAACCGGGTGCTGTCCAAGGCGCAGATCCTCGATCACGTCTGGAACTACGACTTCCGCGGCGACGACAACATCGTCGAGTCGTACATCTCGTACCTGCGGCGCAAGGTCGACACCCAGCAGCCCCGGCTGATCCACACGCTGCGCGGTGTGGGGTATGTCCTGCGCAAGCCGGCGACCTGACCGGCGCTTTGGGGTGAAGAGGCTACTGCGGCGTACGCCGCTGCGCGTCAAGCTGGTCACCGCGGTCCTCGCGCTGGTCACAGCGGCGCTCACGGTTATCGGCGTGACCAGCGCGTTCGCGCTCGAGTACTACCTGACCAGCCGGATCGACGGTCAACTCGACGACACGGCCCTTCTGCTGCGCGACACCGATCCGGAGGTCCTCGAAGAGAACCTCGACATGCTGGTGCTGCCGAGTGAGAACGTCGTCGCATTTTCGGCACCGGGCAAGTGGGATGTCATCAAGTACATCCACCTGGACAAGAACCTCATGCCTAAGCTGCCGGACAGCAAGGAAGACGCGCTCGCGCAGGCCAACAAGCACTACACGACGACGTCGATGAACGGAAAGCTGGAGTGGCGGGTGCTCGTCACCGCTCGCCCCGACGGGCGTGCGCTCGTCGTCGCGCAGTCGATGTCCGACGTGGACTCCGCCGTCAAGCGGCTCATCTGGATCGACGCGCTGGTCGGCACCGCCGTGCTCCTGCTGCTCGCCACGCTCGGCGCGGCCATCGTGCAGAGCAGCCTGCGCCCGCTCCTCGAAATCGAACGCACGGCCGGGGCGATCGCCGGAGGAGACCTCAGCCGCCGGCTGCCCGACCCCGAGCCCGGCATCGAGATACCGGAGACCGAGCTGGGGCGGCTGTCCCGCGCGCTCAACGCCATGCTCGCGCAGATCGAGGCCGCGTTCACGGCGCGCGCCGCCTCCGAATCCGCCGCCCGCGCCGCCGAGGCGGCCGCCCGTGACGCCGCCTTCGCCGCGCAGGCGTCCGAGTCGCGCGCCCGGCGGTCGGAGGAGCGGATGCGCCAGTTCGTCGCGGACGCCTCGCACGAACTGCGGACGCCGCTCACCACGATCAGGGGCTTCGCGGAGCTGTACCGCCAAGGCGCGGCCAACTCGCCCGAGGAGACCTCCCGGCTGCTGCGCCGTATCGAGGACGAGGCGTCCCGGATGGGCTTGCTCGTCGAAGACCTGCTGCTGCTCGCACGGCTCGACCGGGAACGGCCCGTGGAACTGACGCCGGTCGAGCTGCGCGTGCTGGCCGCGGAGACGGTACAGGCGGCTCGCGCGGTGGCACCCGAACGCGCGATCGAGCTGGAGACCGCGCCCGACGCCGGCCACCTGGTCGTACTGGGTGACGACGGCCGGCTCCGGCAGGTGCTCGGCAACCTGGTGACGAACGCGCTCACCCACACGCCGCCGGACACTTCGGTGACGGTGCGCCTCCGCACCGAGCCCGGGGAGCGTGCCGTGATCGAGGTCGTGGACAGCGGTCCGGGGCTCTCGCCCGAGCAGGCCGACCGGGTCTTCGAGCGCTTCTACCGCGCCGACGCGGCACGCACCCGCAAGGCGGACGGCGTCACCGGCACGGGCCTCGGACTGGCCATCGTGGCGGCGCTGGTGGCCGCGCACAACGGCACCGTCGAGGTGGACAGCGCGCCGGGGAAGGGCGCCACTTTCCGGGTGCGGCTGCCACTCGCGCCAGTGGTGACCGTCGATGACGAGTGATTCACAGGCAATGTTCAGCCGAGCCTCAGGGCTGTCGCAGAGCGAGCGGGAAAGGTAAGAGGCATGAGCGAGAACGAGACCAACCCGCCGCGGCAGCCGGTCAATCCCGACGCCGAGCCGTCGCACCCGACCACCGAGCTGCCCCCGGTACCGCGGGAGCAGTCCGACTCGTCGGCCACTCAGGCCATCCCGACCGCTTCCACCGCTCCTGACTCTTCCGCTCCCACCGCGGAGCCGGCGCCTGCCTCACCGTGGGCCGCGCCCACCGCGGCCGCGCCAGTATCGGACGCACCGCCGCCCGCTCCGGGCGCGCCCGGAACCGGCGTGCCTGAAGCACCCGCGCCGGGCAACCAGCACGCGCCCAGCCCGTGGCACCCGGCCGCGCAGCACCAGCCGGGCTGGCCGGGCAACGCCGGCTACGCCCAGCCCACCTCCGGCGCTGCGGGCTACACCCAGCCGACCTCCGGCGCCGCCGGCCATGCCTCCGGGGCGGGGGCCGCCGGGCCGACGTCCGGTGCCGCCGGCGGGGCCCGGCCGCCCCGCAGCGGGGCCGCTCCCCCCCCCTACCGGCCGGGGC
>NZ_JAIBNX010000180.1:0-8440 GCF_026130045.1 Micromonospora sp. CPCC 205371 | reverse complement strand
GGCGCCGGGGGCCCCCGCCCCCGGGGCCGGGCCCCCGGCGGGCTGTCCTCGGGTCCCGCTGCGGGCCCCGACCCGCCCGGCGGCGGACCGGTTCCGCCCGGCTACGGGCCGGTCCCGGGCCAGCCGCTGCACGGCCCGCAGGGCCCGCTGCCGCCTGGCCAGCCGCCCATCTGGGCCCAGCAGCCCGGTGCGCACGCTCAGCCGGCGGGCCCCGGCAAGGTCGGCAAGGCGGTGCTGCTCGGCGTCGTCGGGCTGGTCCTGATGGCCGGCTCCGGCATCGCGGGTGGCGCGGTGGCGCTCGCGGTCAACGACGGCGGCACGACCACCAAGACGTACACCGCTGCCCCCGTGATCAACTCGGCCGACCTGCCGAAGATCGCTTCACAGGTGGAGAACAGCGTCGTGTCGATCACCACCAACAACGGTGAGGGCTCCGGCGTGATCCTGAGCGCCGACGGGTTCGTGCTGACGAACAACCACGTGGTCGCGAGCGCCAGCGGCGACACGGTCACCGTGGTCTTCGCCAATGGCAAGACCGCCACCGCGAAGATCATCGGCACCGACCCGCGCACCGACCTCGCGGTGGTCAAGGCCGAGGGCGTGTCGGACCTGGCCGCCGCGAAGTTCGGCGACAGCGACGCGATGCAGGTCGGCGACACGGTACTGGCGATCGGCAGCCCGCTCGGCCTCCAGGGCTCGGTGACATCCGGCATCATCAGCGCCACCGACCGCACCATCCAGACCGGCGGTGAGCAGCAGCAGCCGAACCCGTTCCAGCCGCAGCAGCAGACCGCTGTCAGCTCGATCTCTGGCCTGCTGCAGACCGATGCTCCGATCAACCCGGGCAACTCGGGCGGCGCGCTGGTCAACACGAACGGCGAGGTGATCGGCATCAACACCGCGATCGCCACCTCCGGCCAGAGCACGGGCAACATCGGCGTGGGCTTCGCGATCCCGAGCAACCGGGCCAAGGAGGTGGCGGACGCGCTGAGCAAGGGCGAGAAGGTCAGCCACCCGTCGCTCGGAGTCAGCGTGGGCACCGCCGAAAACGGTGGCGCGCTGGTCAACTCGGTCAACCCGAACAGCCCCGCGGCACAGGCGGGCTTCCAGCAGGGTGATGTGATCACCAAGTTCGGCGACAAGTCCATCAGCGACTCCGACGATCTGGTGGCCGCCGTGCAGGCAGGCAAGGTCGGCGACCGGGTGACCATCACGTACACCCGAAACGGTGAGGTGAAGACGGCAACCGTGACGCTCGCTGAAGCGTCCTAACAACGAGGACCCGCACCACGAGCGGGACGGATTCCGCAAAACGGAAGTCTCGCTTCCTCCCCAAAAAGCGGCGGGCGACGTAGACCTAGGGGGTTGGTCACGTCGCCCGCCGCTCATATGTGGTTGAACCGTCACCGCCCCCGCATCCGTGACCAACATGAAGGCGCTGCGGGGCGCATATATAGCACATCGACGAATGAATGCGACCGGATCGGGGGTCGCGCTGGTCGATATATGAGCCCTACTCTGCATCCCGCAGCCAGGGGGAGGGCAGGTAGCGGTGACGGTCGTCGAGACCCGCGTAAGTCTGTGGGAAGCGCTGGCCGGCCGGGCGCCGGGCCAGCCGGCAGGTCCGGTCGATCCGGGTTTGTGGGCCGCTGTTGTCGAGCGGCTCAACCCGGCACGGGCCCGGCCGGTGCTGCGCCCTGGCGTCGAGTCGGTCGAATTGGTCAACGTGCGCGATGTGCCGTACGTCATGCTCCGCTCGCCCGACGGCCGGGGCGGCGCCTGCTACCTGCGGCTCTCACCGGAAGAGTGGCGGCTCGCCGGCCTCATGGACGGCACCCGCACCGTCGCGCGCCTGGTCGCCGAGTTCGCCCGCATCAGCGGCCGGCTCGCGCCCGACCAGGTGACCCGCGTCGTCGCCGACCTCGCTGGCAACCGGATGCTCGCCGAATTGCCGGTCGACGCGTTCCGCCCGCTCGACGCGGTGACCCGCCGCCCATGGCCGATCCGCCTCGGGCGCGGCCTGCTGGCCGTGGCGCGCGGCCGGCGGATGATCCTCGCCGACATCGACCCGCTGATCGGATTCCTCTACCGGGCCGGCGGCCGGCTGCTCTTCACCCGCCCCGCGGCGGTGCTGCTCGCCATCGTCGCCGTGCTCGGCCTCGGCATCTTCGGCTGGACCTGGTGGCGCGGCAGCCAGGCCGTCTTCCTCACCGGTGGCTCGTACGCGGCCGGTGCCGCCGTGCTCCTCGCGCTCAACGTGTTCGCGCTCGCCTGCCACGAGCTTGGCCACGCGCTCGCCACGAAACACGCGGGCCGCCGCGTGCCGGCGGCCGGCTTCCTCGTCTACTTCGGCATCCCGTCGATCTTCGTCGACACCACGGACGTGTGGATGGCCGGTCGCCGCGCCCGCATGATCACCACCGCGTCCGGACCGGCCGCCGGGCTCATCCTGGCCGGCCTCGCGCAGATCGTCGGCCTGATCGTGCCGGAAACCGCGCCGTGGGCGTTCAAGCTCGCCTTCGCCTGGTACCTGAACGCGCTGTTCAACCTGAACCCGTTCCTGGCGCTCGACGGCTACTACCTGCTCATGGACTGGCTGGAGATCGCCAACCTGCGTGCGCGCGGCCTCGCGTACGTGGTCGCCCGGTTGCGCCGCCGCCCGCCCGCCTGGGCGCATCTCGACCGTGAAGGGCGGCTGGTCGCCCTCTACGGGATGCTCGCCGTCCTCTGGATCGTCATCGCCGTCAACCTCGGCTGGCGGATCTGGACCGACCGCGTCGCCGGCCTCGTCACCGGCCTGTGGCGCACCGGCTGGCCGGCCCGCCTGCTGCTCGCCGCCGTCGTCGCCGGACTGGCCGCACCGCTGGTGTACCTCGTCTTCGGCTGGCTCGGCCGCGGTTGGCGGCGCTTCCGGAGGCGGCTCGAAGAGCAGCGTCGCGGCACCGACCTGCCCCGCCGGCTCGACGCACTGCGGGGCTCCATCCTCGGCAAGCTCCCACCCGACAACCTGACCGAGCTCGCCACCCACGCCAGCTGGGTGCACCCGCGCACCGGCCAGCACCTCGTCTTCGCGGGCTCCGCGCAAAACTCCGTCTACGTCGTGGTCGACGGCGCGATGGAGGGTCGCCGTCCCGGCGACCCAGCTGGCACGGTGCGCGAGCGCCTCGGCCCCGGCGGCGTCATCGGTCTCGCGGCTGCCGTTTCGGGTACGCCGGCGGCGCTCACCTGGCACACCGCTGGCACGACCCTGCTCTCCGTACCATCCGCGCTGGTCGCCTCGGCGGTCGGCCGGCTGCCCGGCCCGGCACCCGCCGACCGCGCCGAGGTCGAGGCGCTCTTCGCCGACACGCCGGCACTCGACGGGCTGCCCGCCGAAGACAAGATCGGCTTGATCGCACAGGCCCGTCCCACCGCACTCGAACCGGGCGCGCCGGTCGTCCTACCCGCCGCGCACGCCGCCCTGATCGTCGGCACCGGCACCGTCACCCTGCCCGATGGCACCGAGCTTCGCCGCGGCACCATGATCGGCCCGATGGGGTACCCGGTCGACGAGCCGGTCGCGCACGCCCGCACCCACGTTCGACTGTGGACCATCCCGGCGGTGTCCGGCCTGCCGCTGCTGCTCGGCGCCTCACCGGCCCGCGCCGCCGCCGAGCCCGCTGTCGCCGCCACCCCGGGTCGCGCGCCCACGGCCGGCGCACACGCGGGCGCCGACTACCCGCCGCTGGCCAGCCCGCCCGGGCCGCCGCCAGAGGTCGACGACGAGGTCGACAAGCGGTTCGAGCGCCACCTGTGGTGGCTGGTGCTGCTGCTGACCCTGCTCGCAATCACCACCGGCGTCGCCAACCTCATCCCCGGCCCCGCCTGGGCCGAGATGCCCGGCGACAAGGCACTGCTCACCGCCGACCGGGGCCGCGTCGTGGCCACGCTCGACGGGCGGACCGTCGTGCTCACCCCGGGCGACCGGCTGTACGTCGCCGAGGGCAGCAACATCCAGGTACGCAGCAAGTCGACGGGCCGGCTGACGTTCCGCGGCGGTGGGGCGCTCATCCTGTGCGGGCAGAGCCGCCTCGACGTGGGTGCGTTGTGGAGCAACGGCACCCGGACAGTCGCGCCCAACGGGGTGCTCACCGTCGACAGTGGACGCGTCCTCGCCGATACCGCGTCCACCAGCGGGGCGTTCCGCGACCTGGCGCTGAGCGTGACCACTGGCGGCAGCACGGTCACCAACCGCGGTGCGGCATGGTTCGCCGCAAACGGCGGCACAGCCGAGGTGTCAAATGGCGAGGTACGGGTCGACGGCGCCCGCCAGCGGGAGACGAACGGGCCACTGACCTGCGGCGACGGCGTCGTGGTGCCGCCACCGGCCGGCACCCCGTCCGACAGCCCGTCACCATCGGAGCAACCCACCCCGACGCCGACCCCCACCCCGACGCCGACCCCGTCCGAGTCTCCGACCGAGGCCCCCGACGACCCGGCCGTCCCGGAGAACCCCGCCGACCCCACCACCGCCGCCCCCACCACCCCAGGCCGAACCACGCCCGGCACGACGCCGTCCCCCAGCCGCACGCAGGGTCCGGACCCCACTCCTTCCGTCACGTCGAGCCCCACGCCGACAAACAGTCCGCCTGTGATCACGTTCGTCCGAGACCCGGGCGGGACGGTCTCGCAGTCGTTCGACGACGAGGGCGGTCAATGCTCGAACGAGCCCGCCAGCGTCTTCCCGGTCGTGGCCGTCAAGGACGACAGGGACGGGAGCGGCGACTTGACGGTGATCGTGCGGTGGACCGGGTTCGCGGCCGGCTCGCGGCAGATGTCGCCGGACGGTAACTTCTACGGCCAGGTCGGGCCGGTCGACTTTCCGGGCGAGTCCAACGACGGCGGCGAGCTGGCCATCGTCGTGACCGCGACCGACAGCCAGGGTGCCAGCTCCAGCGTGCGGGGCACGGCCGTGACGGTGGCAAGCTGCCGCCTAGATGTTGTTGGCTAAGAGGAGATTCGGGTGCTGTGTTGGTTTTGTCCTAAGGCGGCGCGCGGGGGATGCCGCTTCTGCGGGCGGGGCGTCTGCGAAGACCACGCGCGCTTCGGGCCGTACCTTCTAGAGGTGCACCGGTCCGAAGCGCGTAGCCGGGCCGAGGGCCTGGTAGTCGAAGACGCCCTCCAGTGCGGCACATGCCGCCCCCGCCCGCAGCCGGTACCCATGCCGGAGCTGGACTGAAGGGTCTGCCACCCAGGGGGCGATCATGAGTGACTTCGACGACGTACTCGAGAGGCTGGTCACGGAGCCGGCTTTCGCGGCGGCACTCGCTGCCGACCCGGCGGCCGCCCTGGCGGGGTACCGACTGGAGCCGGACGAGATCGACCTGCTGCGCAGCCAGGTGAGCGCCGACACCGGCGGGCAGACCGCGGTGGAGGTCCGTGCCAGCCAGTCGAGCCTGTTCGGCATGCTCTCCCCGATCATCGGAGCGGCGGGCGGTCTGCCGGCCATCGGCGACTCACTCGCCGACGCGAGGTCGCGGCCGGCCCCCGAGCCGACCGCACCCCTGCCGTTGCCGGGCGGCCTCGCCCCGACGGGGGATGGCATCGGCATGCCTGATCACCGGGAGGGCTTCGGGGCTCCGCTCGGCCAAGGCGGCTTCGGCGCGGCGTACAGCGAAGGCTTTGGACCTGCGGGCCAGGACGCGGGCATCGGCGCCGCTGGCCCGCCCGGTACCGCTGGCTCCGCTCCTGGCGGCCAGGCCGGCTTCGGTCCGGCGCCTGCCCACGGCGGAGGCGCAGGTGGTCCCGTGCCCGTAGCGGGCTTCGGCTCGTCCGGGCCTGGCTACGACGCAGGTGGGTCAGCCGCAGACGCGGGCTTCGGCTCGGTCCCGCCCGGCCACGACGCGGGTGGGACCGCGATCGGCGCGGGCTTTGGCCCAGCCGTGCCCGGCCACGACGCAGGCGGGCCTCCAACAGGCGCCGGGTTCGGTTCGTCTACGCCGGGCGGGTCTGTGGCGGGTGCCGGTTTCGGTTCGTCCACGCCTGGCCAGGCTCCGGGCGGTGCGGCGGACGCGGGCTTCGGCGCGGCTGTGCCTGGCCACGATGCGGGTGGGACCGCGATCGGCGCGGGCTTTGGCCCAGCCGTGTCTGGCCACGGCGCAGGCGGACCTCCAGCGGGCGCCGGATTCGGGGCGGCGCCGGGCGGCGGGATCGCGGGGCTCGGTGACGAGATCGGCGAGCGCCTGCACGGCAGCGGCGACACGGGGTGGCTGGCGCCGCCCGAGGGGTACCGCACCGATGTGGACATGGATGGCGACGGCACGACCGACGAGTTCATCCTGCGTGGCCGCCGCGACGGCGGGGTCGACATTCTGGTGGACTCCAACCGCGACGGCCGGGTCGACATCATCGGCCACGACGACGACGCGGACGGCCTCGTCGAGTCGGCGGACTACGACAAGAACCGCGACGGCACGTTCGAGAAGCACATGTACGACGACAACGACGACGGCTGGCTCGACCGCACCGTCATCGACCGCCGCCCGCCCGCTTAGACGCGGAAGCCGCATCTTCGGGGATTTCGTTGGGTCGACGCGGGTTCCACGCTCGCACAGATGGGGCGAAGCCAGCCGGGCGCGCCAACACAGCCCGCGCGGCGCTCCGGGCGCGGGCCGGTCGTGCGGCGCACTGCGCGCGGTCTCGTGCGGTCTCGTGCGGCGAACCGCCCGTGGCGGCCCCAGCCAGGGCCGCGGCCCGCCGATCAAGGGCGATCGCATCGATCAAGGGCAAACGCACGCGGAATTGAGATCAAAGCACGTGCGTTCGCCCTTGATCGGCGGGAGGCGGGAGGCGGGAGGCGGGAGGCGGCAAGCGGGAGGCGGGAGGCGGGCGGGGGCGGCGGGGGAGGCGGGAGTGGGAGGGTGTGAGCGCAAATTGCAGGTTGCGTGACGGTGTGTTACCGCCGAGCGCGTCCGATGTGCCGTCCGGCGCGTCAGGGGTGGTGCCGGGGCCATCAGGGATCGACGATGTCCCAAGGAGGTGGTCCCCGTGGTCGCCATCGCCACCGACCGGCTGACGAAAGTCTTTCCCGATGGCACGGTCGCGGTCGACGAGGTCAGCATCGACGTGGCCTCGGGCGAGTTTCTCGTGCTGCTCGGCCCGACGGGATGCGGCAAGTCGACGATGCTCCGGCTGGTCGCGGGCCTTGAGCAGGAGACCAGCGGCCACGTGCTCATCGACGGCCGGGTGGTCGACGACCTCACCGCCCGCGAGCGCCGGGTCGCGATGGTCTTCCAGGACTACGCGCTCTATCCACACCTGACGGTGGCGCAGAACATCGCCTTTCCGCTGCGGGTCGCCCACGGGTTCACTGGCGATGTGAACGCCAGGGTCGCCGAGGTGGCAGAGCACCTCGGCATCCGGAGGCTGGTAAACCGCCTGCCCGGACACCTGTCGGGTGGCGAGCGGCAACGGGTCGCGATGGCGCGGGCGATCGTCCGCAAGCCGCAGGTCTTCCTTCTCGACGAGCCGCTGTCCAACCTCGACGCCGGCCTGCGCGCCGAGCTGCGAACCGATGTGGCGGCCCTGGCTCGCCGGCTGGGCGTGACCACGTTGTACGTGACGCACGACCAGACCGAGGCGCTCACGATGGCCGACCGGGTGGCGGTGTTGCGGCGGGGGGTGCTGCAACAGATTGGCCCGCCCGCCGAGGTGTACAGCGATCCGGCAACCCTCTTCGTCGCGGCCTTCCTGGGCACACCCCGCACCAACCTGTTGCAGGGCGCGATATACGTCGACGGTGACCGCACCGTGATCGACCTCGGCTCGCAAGTGCTGGAGTTGCCGCCGTCCGACGCGCTCACCGAGCATCACAATGAGCGGGTCACCGTGGCCGTGCGGGCCGACGCCCTGCGCCCGGTGCCGGACGGCGCCGAAAGGGGGCCTGTGTTGCGAGGCTCGGTGCGCATCGTGGAAAACCTCGGCCACGAGGCCCTCGTGCACCTCGACACCGGCATCGTGCCCACATCGCTGGCCGAGTCGCGCCTCGAACTGCCGGACACCGGCCAGCACCTCGCCGACGTGGTCGCGGAGGAACCGCCTGCGGGCCACCCGTTCCGGGAAACCCTCGCCCGGATGATCCCGCACGGCCGGCCGGCGGCTCAGCCCGCGACCGCGCGTACCCGGTACGGTTTCTACCCGGTCTACGATCCGGAAGTGGCCGACGAGCCGCCACCACTCGGCGACGTCGTGGTCCGGGTTCCGGCGCCGGCGCTGCCGCGCCGCGGCGAGCCGATGACCGTCGAGGTCGACCTGGCCAAGGTGCTCCTCTTCGACCGCGCCGGCGACCGCATCCGGCTGTAGCGCGGCTGCCGGCGGCCGCAGGTAGATATCGGGCAATCCGCCCGGGCGCGGCGCGGCCCGCGCCGGCCCCCGCCCCCCGCCCCCGCGGGCTTGAAAGAGT